>JAYTXB010000942.1:0-7014 GCA_043743205.1 Schlesneria sp. | reverse complement strand
GGGAGAGGGCTAGGGTGAGGGGGGTGCATTCACTGCGGTCATCTTCAGCCTGAATGAGAGGCATCTCGGCTTGATTCCACATTGGCATGGTGGATTCATTTGCTGACTGCCCCCTAACCCTCTCCCCCGAAGACGGAGGAGAGGGGACCAGATGACGACCGCCAGTTGACAACCCCACTTCTCCACAGTCTCACACCACGGTCGCCACCTTCGCTTCGTATTCGTCGATGAGTTGGAAGAACAGTTCCTCCATGTCGTGTTGTTTGTATTGCTCGCTCAGTTCCTTCACCGATCCCATCGCGAGGATGCGGCCTTTGTAGATGATCGCAATGCGATGGCAGAGCTTCTCGACCTCACGCATGATGTGCGTCGAGTAAATGATGCACTTGCCCTGCTCGCGCAATGATTTGATCTCATCGACCACGTTCCGCGCGACGAGCACATCGAGTCCCGAGGTCGGCTCGTCGAAGATCAGGACCGGCGGGTCATGCACGATGGTGCGCGCAATCGAGACTTTTTGCTTCATGCCCGTGGACATCTTCGATCCCAGCATGTCGCGAATGTTGTTCATCGACAGCCGATCAAACAGTTGAGCGATGCGCGGTTGAAGAGCCTCTTCCGGAATGCCGTACAACCGGCCAAAGTATTCGACCATCTCCCACGCCGTCATGCGGTCGTAGATGCCGGTGTTGTTCGACATGAACCCGATGCGGGCGCGGACTTCCGTCGGCTGTGTCGCCACATCGTAGCCCGCGACGAAGGCTGTCCCGCTGGTCGGTCGCAGCACGGTACTCAGAATGCGCAGGCAGGTCGTCTTCCCCGCGCCGTTCGGTCCCAGCAATCCGAAGATCTCACCCGGACGAACTTCAAAGCTGACGCCATCGAGCGCCGTGAAGCCTCCCGTTTGAAGGTCGGCAAACCGCTTCGTCAGTCGCTCGACAATAATCATGAGGAGTCAGTCCCAAGCGGCGAGTTCTGCGGGAGGCGGTTTGCCAAACTACTTGTCGGCAAGTCTAGCCCGCGAACTTCCGATCGCTCGTGACGGAAGAGCCTCCCCGTGCGAGAAACCTCAGTTCAACACCGGCAGCGCGACGCGACCCGCGTGCGATGCGAGACTTCGCTCACCCGCAGACTCTTCGGAATCGATGTAGTCGTTACGGGTGAGTCCGATCAGGAGTCGGGAGACTCGCCGAGTTCCCGCAACACCTTCTCGATGATGTGTTCATCCAACCACAGTCCGGCCGCATGAACTTCGTTGAACACCAAGCGTGCCGAGTCGATCCAGCCCGAGCGTTTCGCGCGAGCAATCAGTCCGAGTGTTCCGACGACGTGCAGTCCGAGAAATTTCGCGCACATGCGACCGGCAGCATCGTCTATCACCAATGTGGCAAGAGGATTCTCAAGTCCGAGGGCGAGTACGGCGGACTCACCCAAACCCAGCCCCCATTCCACAACCGACCGGGGAACGGCTGCGGTTGGAACAATCTGACCGAATCCCGCCGCGAGCCGTTGGCGAGCCCGATCAGCTTCCGATCCAGCAGTCACTTCCATAGCGACGGACTCGGGAATCCAGACCTCCCGAAATGCCCGCGTCAGCAAGTCGGCACGTCCAATGCGCGCGAGGACAATTAGTGGCGAGGCATCGATGATCCCGATGCTACTCACGGCTCGATTCCTCCAGAATCTCTTCCGCGCCATACTGGAATGGAGTCACATGCAGTCGCCCCGCAGCCAACAAAAACTCCGCTCGTGACAACCCCGCGACTTCGGCCGCAGCACTCTGCGAAAGCATCTTGAGTTCGTACCACTTCACTGCCGCTGCAATACGCATGTCGTTGGCCAGTGTCACCGGATCCCGACGCATTGCCGAGACGACTCCGTCGGGAAGATCGATTGTCATGCGAACCATGAGAAAGCTCCGTTTCCGAGGACTCAATTCAAGACGGGCAAGGCAACACGGGATGGATGGATGATACTCGGCGCGGCAGGCTCGGAATCGATGTAGTCGTAAAAGACGTTCCTCTGACGCGGGATGTAACCTGCTTCGCGAATCAGACGTTTGATCGTTTCGAGCGTCAGATGATGGACCGTCCCGGCCTCAGCAACAACATTCTCTTCGATCATCAGCGAACCCATGTCGTTCGCGCCGAAGTGCAGGGCCAAGCCACCGATCTTCTCGCCCTGAGTCACCCACGACGACTGAATGTTCGGGAAGTTGTCGAGGTACAGCCGGGCAACCGCCTGCGTCTTCAGGTACTCGAACGAACCCGATGGCGGGATGTGGGCCATGTCGGTGTTGTCGGGCTGGAACGTCCAGGCGATGAACGCCGTGAAGCCGTGCGTTTCGTCTTGAAGCTGGCGCAGACGTTCGAGGTGCTCGATCCGCTCGGCCAGCGTTTCGATGTGGCCGAACATCATCGTCGCCGACCCCTTGCCGCCGAGCAGATGCCACTCGCGGCAGACGTTGAGCCACTCGTCGGTCAGGCACTTGCCGCGCGTCATCTCCTTCCGCACGCGATCGACCAGAATCTCACCACCCCCACCGGGCAGACTTCCGAGTCCCGCTGCCTTCAGCCGTTCCAAGACCGTTTTCACCGGCAACTTACTCAGCTTGTGCAGGGCATGAATTTCGGGAGGCGAAAAGCAGTGCAGGTTCACCTGTGGAAAGCGTTCCTTGATCGCACGGAGCAGGTCTTCATACCACTCGATCGGCAAGTCGGGGTTCATCCCCCCCTGCATCAAAATCTGATCGCCCCCGAGCGCAATGGTCTCTTCGATCTTCTGAAAGATCACTTCCCGTTCGAGCGTGTATCCCTCGGGACTATTCGGCTTCCGAAAGAACGCACAGAAGTCGCACACGGCGGAACAGACGTTCGTGTAGTTGATGTTCCGGTCGATGTTGAACGTGCGATACGGCTCGGGATGCAGCCTCCTCGACACGGCATCCGCCGCCGCCCCGATCGCGACGAGATCATGCGACTCCAATATGTGAAGCCCCTCGTCAGGCGAAAGTCGTTCCCCCGAGACGGCCTTGTCGAGCAGTTGATTCAATTCAACAGACATGGACTCATCCAAATGCTTGCTTGTCATAAGTAATTCAGGGTCGAGCCTATCAACTCGTCACGTTCCTGCGTTCCACTTGCTACGAAGTTTGATCGCAGCGGCATGGATATCTTTGGGAATGTAGTAACGCACTCGACCGGTCGGATCTTCTGTCAACGGTTTGAGGCGTGGAAGAATGGAAGAAACCTCAACTGGCTTGTCATCGACGAGGATGCGAATCGAATTTTTGACGCTCTGCTCGTCAGCTTCCTTCTCCGGGAAATACGGTTGGTTGTACTTGGGTTTCACGTGATCCTTGAGGCAGTACATCTCCACCGGCGAGTATTCAGTGACGCTACCGATCAACTCGTGTAGCGCAGCTTCCCACTTGCCGAGGCCCGACACCAAACCTTCCACTTGCAGAGGCGGCTCAATCATTGAGAACTGGTTGCGATACAAAAAGCGACTGGCGAGGTCACTGAGCGAGCAGTCCGAGTGAGACGTCCAATTCTGAATCTGCTGCAATACAGTGAATTCTTCTATTCGCAGATACTGCTGGACACTCGGGTCAGTTGTTCCCCAAAAGTCATTCAGCGCTGGCACCCAGTCTGCATCCACTCCTTGATCGTGCAGCGTTCTGGCCCGCTTCCAAATGGCTTCGAGCATCTTTTCAAAACCGCGTGTCGTCTTGTGGAGATAGACGTTTTGATACATGTAATGCCGCGCGAAGACGTACTCTTCGATCGCCAACTTCGATTTTTCTGGCCAGACGATGTTTCGCGTTCCGTCGATGTCGTCATGCAGTTCAAACGTGGTGAGGAGTCGATAGTAGTCGTAGTGCCCATAGCCCGCGCCGGTGAACAGACTGTCGCGACGCAAGTAGTCAAGTCGATCCACATCGAGTTGGCTGGAAAGCAGATACTTCATCCACGAAGGCTGGTCGAAGTTGTCCTTGTCGATCAACGCGGCAACTGTCGCGGGAAGTGATGGGTCAACGCGGCGCAACGCTCGGTTGACTCCAAGCTCCTTGTCTTCGCACTCGATGATCTTCTTCGACCACACTTCGTGATCAATGCCGAGACACGGCTCAAACAGATGGGAAAATGGACCGTGCCCAACATCGTGAATCAGAGCCGCAGCCAGCAGCGGTTCGGCGGCGCGGTTGACCTGCGCGTCATTCCAATGGGACGTGATGTGTCGCAGTGCCTGCTGCATCAAATGAACGACGCCCAAACTGTGGGCGAGACGGTTGTGATCTGCACCGGGATAAGTGAGGTAACTAACGCCAAGTTGATGAATGCGTCGCAGGCGCTGCACCTCTGGGCAATTCAGCAAATCAATCAACCAGCCGTGTCGCTTCCTGTTAATGTTGACATAGTTGTAGAGCGGATCACGAAAAATTTTGTCCGACATGGCACCTCCCGGTGATGGCACTCGCCCGTCAAGCGGCGACGACACGCTGAGCCAGTGGCAGCGCATTCCGGACAGCTTCGTTGTGCTTGAATTGAATCGCCCGCTCAACGGCTTCGCTCCAATCGAAGCCCTGATTGCGGAAAAACACGATAGTCGAGGCGTACTCCAATTCTTTGAGATCGGCACCGAGAAGCTCTCTGGCACGTGCCTCGAATGGGGCAAGTTGACTTCGCCATTGTTGGCCTTCCTCAGTCGTTTCTACCTCGCCAAGTTGTTGGACGATCCAATCAGTCAGGCAATACGAATACCTAGAGCCATTCCAAAATGGTTCGGTCGTTTCGACAAGCATCTTGTTCCGGACCATCTCGTCCGTGAGTTGCGAGATTTCATCCGAATAGGGTCCATAATGGTGCAGGTAGAAATCAGCTTCTAGTGGACAACCCGCCGCTTTCAACAGGAAGACGACCTTTTGAAGACGCTTTCGGGTGTGCAGACACTCTGCCCACGAGACCAATTTCGCCAGTTGATAGCGGTTCATTTCGCTCCTCCTCACTCAAACGCGGCCGATTTGCGGTCGATTGAATACATCAATTCTATGATCCTTACAATGCTTTGGCCTGACGTGACTGCTGGCTCACCGACCTTAGAATCAGAGATCGTTACGGCAACCCCAATGCTATCAATCTTGGCGAAACCTCAACTCCACACCAGCGGGAGCCAGACCCAGCCCCGCCGCGAGTTCGTGGAACAGTTTCAAGCCGTTTCGTTCGGCGGGGCCGAGGTGATATTGGAGGTTTTCTGAAAGGTAGCTGACGGTGGTTGGCAGAGACAGGCCAAGGAGCGGGGCCTCGCGGCGGGCGATGTCGTCGATGCGCGCGACTCCCAAATCGCGAGCGGCGTTTAGGAGACGGCTGAGGTTCAGGCAAGAAGTGATGTCCGTCTTCTGACCCACAACCATCAACCCTCGACCCTCAACCTTCCGCCCGACCCACATCGCGAAGACGAACGGCAGGCCCGTCCAGTTGAACCACTCTTCGCCCAAGTCCCACGTGCCGAGGAATTTTTCCTGCGGCGGCGAGATCGCGCGGTCTCCGATCAGCAGGATCGCGTCGGCGGAACTGTCTTCGGTGCGGTGATCGAGCGGCAGCGGTTCGAGCTTTGGGAAGACGCCGTGTCGTTCGGCGAGCAGGATGCGGGCGAGTGTCGCACTGGTCCGCGAGCCTTCGTCCAGCGCGAGCGACTTCACCTCGCCCCACGGCACGCGGCTGTAGAGTTTCACGCTCAGAACCGGGCCGTGCGCGGCGACACAAGCATCCGAGATGATCTCGTAGTTGTGGCCTCGGAAGTATTCGATGCTCGGGATCAACGCGACATCGAGTTGTCCCGACGCGAGGTCGTCAGCGAGGCGACTCGGGTAATCGAGCCGCAGCGTGGCGTGGCCTTCCAACAATCCATCAAGGCCCTCGATCAGCGGCTTCGAGTTGAGGTAGCTCACCGCCCCGACAGCCACTCGCGGCGGAGCGGCCATTGAGACTGAGGGCGAAATGGAAGGAGGCTGGTTTGTCAGCGTGACGGGCATAGTAGAAAGGGGTCTGGTCGAACGTCGCGGCTGGCGCAACGTGGGGGTTGGTGTGCGAATGAGCATGTTTGTGACCTCCTTCAAAAAGCGTGGAGGATGGGCATTCCTGCCCGTCCCGCTTGGCTACCCAGCGCGAACGATCCGTTTCAAAATCCGGACGGGCAGGCGTGCCCATCCTCCGATCAACGCGAGTTGGCAATCCTAGAGGTCGCGATTAGGATGCGTCCTCGTTTCACGGCCCGCAAGGAAGGGACCGTAATCTTGTCTCGGCATTAACCGCGATGCCTTGGCAATCACCGATGGGCCGATTTTCCAAAGGATGTGTTGTGCCTGCGTCGCCTCTTCAACTTGCCATTGTCGGTCTCGGAAATGTGGGAACAGGCGTCGCAAAGATTCTGACGGAGCATCCCGACCGCATTCTTCAACGAGCCGGTCGCTCCATCGAGATTCGCCGGGCGGTCGTCCGCGATTTGAGCAAGACGCGCGATGTCTCACTGCCAGCCGGAGTGCTCACGAACGACCTTGAGTCGGTCATTCGCGACCCCGACATTCAAGTGGCGGTTGAACTGATGGGTGGTATTCACCCGGCTCGCGAAGTGATGCTGCGGCTGCTTGAAGCGGGGAAGGATGTCGTCACTGCGAACAAGGCATTGTTGTGTGAACACGGTGACGAGATTTTCGAGTGTGCTCGCAAGCACGGCCGGACAGTCTGTTTTGAAGCGGCTGTCGCGGGAGGCATCCCGATCATTGCGTCGGTCGGTCAGTCGATGGCGGCCAACCAGATCGTCGGCATTCAGGCGATCCTCAACGGGACCACAAATTACATCCTGTCCGAGATGCTGCTGCGCGGACAGTCCTATGGTGAAGCGTTGCAACAGGCGCAAGACCTCGGTTACGCCGAAGCCGATCCGACGCTCGACGTGAACGGGACGGATGCTGGCCAGAAGTTGGGCATCCTCGCGCAGTTGGCGTTCGGTCTG
>JAYTXB010000941.1:0-5244 GCA_043743205.1 Schlesneria sp. | reverse complement strand
GAGACGGGCGCGATGGTGGGCAACTCGCCGCGCAGCGCGGCCGGAACTCCGGGCGATAGCGGACGCGATTCATCGGGGTAGCGGTTGTCTCCGCGTTGGAAGAGGAACGTTTTGACATCGAGTTGTTTGTCGAAGACGCGCGCCACGCCGTCCTTCAACACGGGACCAAGCGTCGCGTCTTTCTCAGTGTCGGTCGTGGCGTTCAGTCGGTCGGTGCGAACGTCGTGCGGATCAAAGAAGGCTCGAAATCGGAAGTACTCCTCCTGTGAGACCGGGTCGAACTTGTGATCGTGGCAGCGGCAGCATTTCAGCGTGAGGCCGAGGAACGCCTGACCCGTGTGTTCCACGAGATCGAACATCCAGACATTGCGGTCGAACTTGTACCAGTTCCGTCCGATGAAGCCGGTCGCGGCCAAAGCCTGCATGTCGGTTGGGGCGACTTCATCTGCGGCCAGCATCTCGACGAGCATTCGGTCGTAGGGTTTGTCGTTGTTGAGCGAATCGACGATCCAATCTCGCCAACGCCAGATGTGACGCTGGCTGTACCGCACCTCATTAATCGCCCGGCTGCCGTACCAGTCGGAGTAGCGCCAGACATCCATCCAATGCCGCCCCCAGCGCTCTCCGTACTGAGGCCGCTGGAGCAGATCATCGACGACCTTTTCAAAGTCACTGGGTGCGGTCCCTTGGCTGAACGAATGCAGTTCACTGCGCGTCGGCGGCAGACCGACCAGATCGAGATGAACTCGCCGCAGCCATGTCGCACGGTCGGCCTCGCGTGCGGGAGTCAGTTCGAGTTCCTCATGTTTCGCCGCGAGAAACGCATCGATGGGAGTCCGTACCCAGTCCGCGCGCTTCACCGTGGGAACGACCGCTCGGATGGGAGAGCGATACGACCACCAGTCGCGCGGGTTGGATTGCGGCACCTCATCAACGGGTCCCTGCGCTCCGTCGTTGATCCACTGCTTGAGCAGGTTGATTTCGTCAGCCGTCAGCGGCGTCCCGTCTCCATCGGGTGGCATCCTAATGTCACCCGTCCGAGCGACGATCTCAACGAGGCGGCTCTGGTTCGCATCGCCCGGCACGACGATCGGCCCGCCGTCGCCTCCCTTTCTCAGCAACTCAGCCGTGTCGAGCCGCAGTCCGCTCTTCTGCTGCAGCCCGCCATGACACGACGAACATTTGTGCAGGAGCAGCGGCTTGATCTGTTTGAGATAGTCGATCGCGTCGCCTGCCGTTGCGAGGCGCGCGGCGGATATGACCATCGCGAAGACGCAGCGCGAGAACACCGACCACGAATGACAACCGGAGAATCGAGTGATCGACATGGCGGGTCTCGCGCGGAGAGACGAGGGCGGCAGCAAATCTGTCACCCGCAGGGCGTTGCCACAGGTTGGCTCGGAGAGCGCGAGAGTGTACTGGCTGGCGCGAGCGACCACGAGTTCGCGGTCGCTTCACTGTCCCACGGCGGCGGTCACGCAGGGGTGGCCACAATCGGTTTCCACCGGACCCCGAAGACAGGCGGTACAGGGGCGGGAGAGGGGCTGTATCTCACGCGGATAGGAATGAGACGTTTCCACGTTTAGGATCGGCGCATCAACAACTGGCGGCATCCCTCTGAAGGTCGAGGTGAGCCGGGTGCCGTGAGGCCCCGGATTCTTCGCCGAAAATCCCGGGGCCTCACGGCGTGGGAGAGAACGCTGGCAAACCTACACATCGCACGCTGCGGGCCTTGCGGCTAAACGTCTCACTTCAAGCCGCGCGTGGTTGAATGTCTAAGAACTCATGAACGACGGCACCTGCGGCCAGGCAACGGCTGCGATCAACGCCCCTGCGAGAACGGCCACTGCTGAGGAGAGCCGCCAGCTGAGCTTCCGTTGGATACGGGACCGTTACCACCCTGCATCGCTCGTCCCGTCCCGTTACCGCTGTTGGGCCAAGCTCCAATGAACGGTCTAGATCCGGCTGGCTGAGTGTTGGGCTGAATCGACGGATCGTCCCACGGAGCTTTCGCGTAGCGCGAGGTTCGGCCCCCATTCACTTCGAGAGGAGCCGTGGAACTGAAATTTGATTGTGCGTCCCATGGACGCGGGATGGAGTTGGCTGGAGATTCCGATGAGCTGGCGACGCTATTCGTGGCGGAGTCTTGTTGCGTTGCTTCGTTCCAGCCCGAAGAAGCTCCAACTTGACGATTCGAGGAATCGAACAGGGGCCTTGAATTGCCACTCGATCCGGATTGAACCGGCGCATTGCCACCTAACAATTGGATCGCTCCCTGATTTTGAGAGCCGCTCTGATGGGGTGAATAGAACGGTACTGTCTGCACTCCGCGGTTTTGGTCATTGAACGTCGAACCGTTTGAAGACGATGAACCGCCGTTCTGGTACGGCGCAGAGCCGGGTGCTTGATACTGTGGCGGCGCGGAGTACTCACCCCCGAAACGCGACTCGGGCGCGGCGAATGAGGATGGCGCAGTGAAGTTGTCGCCTGCGGAGTTCGCGCCACTCGGTAGGATCGAAAACATGCCCCCGAGACCGATGTTCATCCCCAATTGGGCGGCGGCGTGACTGGCACGAGAGCCCTCATCGGTGTAGTTGGTTTGCTCAATCTTCTGGAAGCTGCCGGGGGCCGACTGTCCCCACGGCGAACTGTTGTTCGCTGACTGCGGAGCCACGGAATTGTTAGTCGAGTTCCCTCGAATGACAGGCGCTCCCGGCCAGAATGGAATGTTCGAGTGAGGTTTCGTCCCCGGAGCAGCCATGAGCGAGTCTTGAGCGGGAACCGTTCCATGTCCTGGCGACTGCTGGTGCTGATCCTGCAACACAAAGCCATTGGGGTTCGCGCCGGGATATGGGAGCAGCGAACTTCCCGGCAGAGACGGCGCTCCGTTGGAGCCAGTGTTGTGACCACCCGGTCCCGGATAGGAATTGTTCGCGCCACTTTTTCCCCATGCAGGGTCATTGGGAGCGAACACCGTTCGCAGGTCGTCCATGGGCTGTTGACCGCCTGTCGGTCGCTGATCCTGAGCCAGTCCGTCATTCCACGCACCGCGCTGCCCCGAGCCATCTCGCGGCGGTGAGTTCTGCGCGTGAGCGGACGAACGCTGCTGAGGATTTTCAGATTGCCGTCGGTCGAGTTCGGCACGCATTTGCTCCATCGTCATGCGACTGGTATCGACTCGGCCTGAGTCCAGCCGGTCGTCAGCAGGCATCGGCAAAGCGGAGCGTTGCCCCGCTGCGGGTTGGATCATCGCCAAGTCCTGCTCACGACTGTTGCCGTTTCGAGTTCGTCGATCTTGTGGGAACAGTTTGGCCATGTATTGCTGAGTCTCGGCTTCGTTCGAGCCTTTGCGTAAGAGCGCGTAAGCGTCTTCGTAGCGACCTTGCTTGCCGTACAACGTGCCGAGGTTCAGCGTCGCCCCCTTGTGTCCCGGATCGACGGCCAGCGCTTCGAGCAGCATCTCCTCGGCCTGCTTGTCTCCCCCGCGCAGCCAGTGTGAGTAGCCAATGTCGTTGAGCAAATTCGCGTTGCGAGGCTGCTTGCGCAGAGCCGCTTCATAGTGATTGTCGGCCACGCCAAACAGTTGCTGCTTGTCGGCGATGACAGCCAAGCCGTGATGCGCATCTGCGTCGTCGGCCTTGGCGGCCAACACCTGCTCAAATGCGCGTTGCGATTCTTCTAGGCGACCTTCCTTCAGTCGCTGATTCCCGTCGCGCAGGTTGTCGGCGACGGACTTGGTCTGTCGTTCTTCAGTCCGCTTGGCCAACCGCTCCTTCAACTCGGGAGACATCTCGACCGGTTTGGAAGCTTTCTTTTTCTGGCCCCAATAGCTCACGACCTCTTCTTGATTCGGATCGTTGACGGGTGGTTTCTTGTCCTTCTTCCAAGCGGCAGTCCACTTTTCGGACGAACCGTTCATCGACGCGCAGCCGCTGGCAACACACGGCAGCAGAGCCACTGTCAACAGCAACGTGAGGCGACGTAAGCAGGCAGAATTCGTCATTCAACCGATCCTTGGTTGAGGCGAGGGCAGACAAACATCGAGTTGAGTGAGCAGCCCGAAGACAGGTAACAGTGGACGCTGAGAAGTGGCGAGACCGTCGAAAGACAGGCAGAAAGTGCCGCTCGTCAGCAGGGGCGCCGACACGGGACATCCATTCTCGTGCCGACTGCGGCGAAATGTTAAAGTCTGTCTCAATTCGTGTCGAGACGAGGTTTCTGACCGAAGACCACGTTCGACCGAAGTGGGCTTCAACGGCCGTTGTTGATCCCTCACGCTGCGGGTTACTTCAAATCCTTTTTTCAACGGGCTGCTAACCGCTAGGGCCACGCCCCAACTGGCCATGCCGATTCACCGTCGTTCATCCTCGCCCAAAGATCGTTTCATGCTCGCCAAACGCATTATCCCGTGCCTCGATGTTCACGCAGGGCGTGTCGTCAAAGGAGTCAACTTTCTCAACCTGCGCGACGCCGGCGATCCCGTGCAGATCGCGGCTCAGTACGAAGAGGACGGTGCTGATGAACTCGTCTTTCTCGATATCACTGCCAGCCATGAGCAGCGCGAGATCATGCTCGATGTGGTGCGACGGACATCCGAAGTCTGCTTCATGCCGCTGACCGTGGGCGGCGGCATCCGCACGCTCGATGACATCCGCATGTTGCTGAAAGCCGGTTGCGACAAGGTCTCGATCAACTCGACGGCAGTGAAGAATCCAAACTTGGTGCGCGAGGCGGCTCTGAGATTCGGCAGCCAGTGCATCGTTGTGAACATCGATCCGAAACGTGTTCAACGCGATGGCCGCGAATTGTGGGAAGTCCATGTCAACGGCGGTCGCGTGCCCACGGGACTCGAAGCGGTTGCGTGGGCACGCGAAGTTGAACAGCTCGGTGCGGGTGAGATCGTACTGACCTGCATGGACTCCGATGGAACCCAAGACGGCTACGACCTAGAGATGACGCGCGCCGTGGCCGACGCAGTGAACATCCCCGTCGTCGCGAGTGGCGGCGCGGGACATCCCGAACACCTACGCACCATCCTGACGGAAGGTCACGCCAGCGCGGCCCTCGCCGCCAGCATTTTCCATTACGGCACACACACCATCGGCGAGACCAAGCGGTATCTCGCCGATCACGGCGTCCCGATCCGATTCAACCGACTCTGATCGACGAGGCGACAGCCGTACAGAAAGTGATGATGTGGTGGCAGAAAGATTGACGGTACAAAAATGGAAATCCAATCGGGGC
>JAYTXB010000940.1:0-3592 GCA_043743205.1 Schlesneria sp. | reverse complement strand
CGCGTGAGATCGACAGTCGTTTCAAGAACTGTCGCCTGCGACCAAATGTTTGGACCACGCAAAGCTCGCGTCGTGCCCATGTCCATAATGAAGTTGTCCTTCGATTCCTGTTCTCAACCACCCGAGCTGACTCCGACAAACCGTTCGGTTGTCGCTGCTCTTGGCTGGCAACCTGTTTCGTTGCCAACCTCATCCTGCGAGCACCCTCCACCAGGGGGAGTCCTTCGAGGCGGTCCTTATTTCTCACGGCCCACGTCTGTGGACCCACTGAAAGTTTTGAATCTTTGCAATCGCCATGCCGCCGCCAACACAGCAGAACTTAGGATAAGGCTTCCAGCCCGTCTCCTCCCGTCTTCGAGCGACAGGAGTTATCACGTCACACCCAAAACTCGTCTTGCCGCTTGCCTGTTCGAGTAACGACAGGCAGGAAGCCTATCCCACGGTCTTTTTCGATGACCCCCAACTCGCCACCGCCTCCGGCGGTTCCAACCCCAACAACGATTGCAGTTTTCGCACGGTCCTCGGCACCGTACACGTCTGAATCACCAGCATCTCACCACGTCCCAGTTCGCCCCATGCGGTGTCCACTGCCGTCGTCCAATCGCGAATTTCGTCGATCCGTTGCGTGCGAGCGGCACCCTCAACACCGGTCGCTTCGATTCCGGCTCGCAAAATTCGAGTCACATCACCGACAGGTCGATCCACGCCGTTCTCGATCTCACACAAGAAGACTCTGTCGAACGCTTGGCCCAGCAACGCGCCTTGACTGGAAATGTCTCTGTCGCGTCGGTCTTCTTCGGCAGAGTAGACGACAGTTCGCCGCTCATGTGGAAAGTTGTCGATGGCTTTGATTAGCGCGGCAAGCGCCGACAGATTGCGACCGTCCGTAACGACGATCGTTCTGTCAGCCGACTCGAGCACGTTGAACCGTGCCGGATTGTCGAACAGGTTTCCTTGAAAGGATTGAAGTCCGCTGGCGATCTGTGATGGCGCGATCCCAATGCCCCAACCGGCGGCGGCGGCGGCGAGGATGTTCTCGATCTGGAACCCGACGCGCCCGGCGTGCGTGCAAGGGAGATCGTCCACCGAGATCAGCATCGTTTCGTGAGTTCCCTCGCACAGCATGACTTTGCGGTCACGCACGACCACCGTTCTCAACCCCGCCGCGCGGTGAGATTGGATCACGGGATGATCGGCATCGCGAGCGAAGAAGGTCACGCCGCCAGCCGAAAGTTCCGCCATATTCACGACCAGTTGATCGGTCGCGTTGAGAACCGCCATGCCCGTCGGCAGCACGACATCAACGGGCGTTCGTTTCACCTTAAACATGTCTTCCGGCGAGTCGATAAACGACTTGCCGAGATGATCGCCTTCACCAATGTTGGTGACGATTGCCACGTCGCATTTATCGACGCCAAGTCCCTCGCGCAGGATGCCTCCACGAGCCGCCTCAAACACGGCAGCCGTCACCAAAGGGTTCAATAAGACGTTCTTTGCGCTGCGCGGCCCGGCGCAATCACCTTGGTCGATCACTCGCCCATCAACGGTGACTCCATCACTGCAAGTCGTGCCGACATAGTGTCCCGCCGCCTTGAGAATGGACGTGACCATGCGCGTGCAGGTTGTCTTGCCGTTGGTCCCCGTGACCGCGACGACCGGAATGCGTCCGTTGTCCTTCAGGTCGGGAAACAGGTGTTCGACGATGGCTTCTCCGACCGGTCGTGGCTTGCCGGTGCGAGGTTTGAGGTGCATCAGCAAGCCTGGACCGGCATTCACTTCGACGATCACGCCACCCTGTTCCTCTAGCGGTCGTGAAACATCTTCCACCACCATGTCAATCCCGGCGACATCCAGCCCAACCGCCTGCGCCGCCATCACAGCGTGTTCCGCGATCGAAGGATGTACAAAGTCGGTGACATCGCGCGACAAATTGTCGTTACGGCGGACAATAACCTTCACGCCGCGAGCTGGCACCGATTCCGGTTTGTACCCCTGGCGTTCGAGTTCCATGACCGTCAACGGGCTGATCAGAACGGTGCAGAGTGGCTTCGACTCATCGTCGCCACGTCGGGGATCGGAGTTCACCTGCAGCTCGATCAACTCCCGAATCGTGTGTTCTCCGTCACCGATCACCGCCGCCGCATCGCCAGCAGCCACGGCGATCAACTTTTTGCCGACGACGAAGAGTCGATGTTCACTTCCGTGAGCAAACCGCTCGACAATGACGCCCGATCCTTCTTTCAACGCTTCCGTGTACGCTGTCTTGATCTGCATCTCGTCCGTCAGATCCATGAAGACTCCTCGTCCGTGATTCGCATCTACCGGTTTGACGACCACCGGCTTCCCGATCTCTTTGGCCGCTTCCCAAGCGTCTTCGGGGCTGCTGACATCGCGTCCTTCGGGAACCGGAATACCCGATGCCATCAGCATTGTTTTCGTGAGCTGCTTGTCCTGCGCGATCGACTCGGCGATGGCGCTCGTGAACTCCGTCTCGGCGGTCCAGATGCGGCGTTGCTTCGCTCCCTGCCCGAGTTGGACAAGGCTACCGGTATTCAGCCGTCGCATCGGAATGTTGCGCAGCTTCGCGGCTTCGACAATCGCCATTGTGCTAGGCCCGAGACAGACTCGATCCGCCAACTCGCGCAACCGCTTGAGATGCCCTTCGATTTCAAACGGCAAGTCGAATACGGCGGCAATCAACAAATCGCGAGCGGTGTCGAGGCACGCTCGTCCCAACGCTTCTTCCTGGTAGCGAATGGCAACCTTGAACAATCCTTCTTGAGATGTCTCTCGTGCCCGACCGTAACCAACCGGCGTTCCGGCCAGTGTTTCCAACTCGAGCGTAGTGTGTTCCAGCGTATGCGCGAGATATGTTCCCCAGCGGAGTCGCTGAAAGAAACCGCCTCGTTCTCCGACGCTGCACCGATGCTCGATCATCGAGGGCAACCACTTCATCAGTCGGTCGTTGAAACCGGGGAAGCTCGCCGACGAGATGTCCTTGAGCGGGCCAAGCTCGACCCACGCTTCCAGCACCGTGTGCCGTGACCAAATGTTGGGGCCTCGCAGCGCGAGAACTTTCAGAATCCGCATGTGTTGTAACCTGCAACTCGAACGAGACCAGTGATCGGCATCCGTACTTGGCACAAAGTTTCGCGACGAATTCTCTCGACAGAATAACGCCCTCGAACACAACGCCACTTCACGTCACCCGCAGCGCAAGCGAGGAGCGCCGAGAAGAACCGCACCGTTTCACGCACGAAACGACACCCCTCAGAGAATGCCATCGGAACGTGGAGCATATCCCAACGGAAGAGGGTGAAGCAGCGAGAGGGTTGGTCCGGGCGAGACATGTCTGCGAGCGGAGTCGTCCAGTGAGTGGCTTCCCGTTTTCATAAAACAGAAAGCCTCGACAGGCGGGAGCGGCCGGAAATCCGTTCTGACCAACGGCTGAGCATTATTACGGCAGTTGATCGGTGATTCCATGAACAATTCGTGGAGTCCGTCAGTCCGCTTCAACTTCCTGACCAATCCCGTTACAGCAGTTTCGACTGGTTCGCTCGGATCAAACTTTGCCACGCATCGGACTCACCAA
>JAYTXB010000939.1:0-1297 GCA_043743205.1 Schlesneria sp. | reverse complement strand
GAACTGCGCGGCCAACGATTTCGCGGCGACATGTTGCCAAGAGTACTTGTTCAAAACAACCGCTCTCGATGCACGTCAAATTAGGACGCGATTCAAGTCTGATCATCGCGCGGTGCGTCTACCACGTCCGGCGGCAGCGGACTCGTGCGGTGCGAGTGGTGCGGCTGCTCCAAGTGGAAGCGATGCAGCGTGCGATGGACCACCGGCGCGAAGACCAAACCTGTAACGAGGATCACCACGAACCCGCTGTAGAGCGCATACAGCCCCGCGAACAACTTCCCGCCGTCTGTCAGCGGTGACATCAGCGGTCCCATTCCCGACAGCAGCATCGACGCATTCAGGAACGAGTCGAGCCACGACAGTCCTTCCAACACGTGATAGCCCGTCATGCCCGCTCCCAACGACAGACCGATCACACACAGTCCCGCCAGACACGACATCGCCAACCGGCCGAGATAACGCCGACGCGACAACAACGGGTGCGTGTGATGTTCAAACATGACGATCAGCCTGTTACGCGAGTCAGATGTCTGGGTTGAGGATGTGCCGCGCCCACAGGTAAGCGGTCACATTCAGCACGATCGAGGTGCAGAGAAAGAGTTGGCCGAGGACCGTTGTGAAGAGTTTCTCGGTGTTGACCGGGTCCACGACAAAGTAATAGAGAGCCAGGATCGCGATCGGGACGAGAGACATATAGAGCGCGGAGGTACGAGCTTGAGCCGTGTCGGCCATCACCTTTCGCTCCAGCCGCTGCATCTCACGCACGGAGATCGCGATTCGCTCGACCGTTTCGTTCAGCTTGCCGCCGCTATCACGACTGGCCTGCATCGCGGCGGCGAACAACGCAAAGTTTTCGCTGCGCAGTCGGGCACGCGCCTCATCGAGGCACTTCTCGAGCGTCTTGCCCATCTGGTACTCGGCCACGATTTGACCGAACTCCTGGCTGATCGGCTTCGGACTTTGCTTGGCTAGGATTTCCAAGGCTTGAGCCAGCGAGAGTCCCGCCTTGATGGCACTCGACAGCGAGACCATCGAGTCGGCCAACTGATCTTCGATCATCGCCTTCCGCTGCTCAGTCCACCGCCGCAGCATGTACCACGGTCCCAGCAACAGCAGCAGTGACATCAGCGCCCCGATGACCGGAACATCGAACACCAGCGCCATCGTCAAGAAGTGAGCAATCACAAACGCCCACCAAGCCACGATCGAAGCGCGCAGGTGACGCGGATAGTTCCGCAGCCGCTTCAACTTCTCGCGATGACCGGCCTCAATGATGTCGAGCAACCGCCGCACAAAC
>JAYTXB010000938.1:0-2387 GCA_043743205.1 Schlesneria sp. | reverse complement strand
TGACGGATCGAGCTGAAGTCGTGCGCGCTCATGATTCGACGCAACTCTCCAAAATGACTAGATGTTCCAACCAATCGCAAAACCATTAGCCGGACAGTTGTGAAAGTAGAACACTAATCCTCGCTGATTCTTCACTGATTCAAATCAGCGAGGATCAGCGGAGATTAGTGCGTATCCACGTTATGCCTAGCGCCCTCTACGAAGGCTTGGTAATCTGGGTCCACCAAGGAGGTGGCCGATGGCGTATTCCAAGGAATTTCGTGGTGAGGTTCTCGCTGCGTGTGATGCCGATCAGGGGACTCAAGCCGTTGCGTTGCCAAGTCTCCGAATCGTGGGTGCGGCGGATCAAACAGCAGCGACGAGTGACGGGGCAAGTCGCCGCCAAAATCACGCGTGATCGCCAGCCGAAGTGGCGGGCGTGGACGGACTGGTTGCTCGCCAAGATTGCGGAGCGACCGGATGTCTACTTGCGTGAGTTGCGGGCCGCCTTGAAGGTGGAGCGCGGTGAAGCCGTGTGTTTGCAGACACTCTGCAATGCGTGTCGCGCGCTGGAGCGAACGCGAAAAAAAAGACATTGATTGCTTCCGAACAAGACCGCCCGGATGTGGTGGACCAGCGAGTGGGTTGGCGCGCAACCCAGCCTGCGATTGATCCCGATCGCGTGGTTTTCCTCGACGAAACGTGGGCCAAGACGAACAGGACTCGCCGGTACGGTCGTTCGATGTTGGGAAGTCGTCTGATCGAGAAGTCGTCTGATCGAGAAGTCGCCCTGCGGACGTTGGCAAACAACGACGTTTCTGGGGGCCTTACGCGCCACGGGATTCATTGCTCCGTTGACCGTCGAAGGTGCGATCAACGGTTCCCTGTTTCGAGCGTGGGTTGAGCAGCACCTGGTCCCCACTCTTGTTCCCGGAGACATCGTCGTGATGGACAATCTCTCCAGCCACAAAGTCACCGGAGTTCGCCAGGCCATTGAAGCCGCTGGTGCCGAACTCTGTTACCTGCCACCCTATTCGCCCGATCTGAACCCGATCGAACTCGCGTTCTCGAAACTCAAAAAGATGTTGCGCGACGGCGCGGAACGAACGACCGAGAAGCTCACAAAACTCTGCGGAAAAATCCTCGACTTCTTCACCGAACCCGAGTGCCGAGGATATTTCAAACACTGCGGATACCGCTACAAATAACGTGGATACGCACTAGTGTTCCAAATTCTTCTCGTGCAGCGCAGAAGTGAAACGTGAGTCGTGCGGACGAACAGAGATCACAACGGCTTCGCGGTGCGAAGCCGTTTCTCAGCCGAACAACTTTTCGACCGGCTTCCCGCCGTCCACGATCTTGAGCGGGCGACCAATGGGACTCATGTTTTCCTTCGCGGGATCGACGTGCAGCGACTTGCAGATCGAACTGAAGAGGTCGGGGACAGAGACGGGATCGTGCGTAATGCTTGTGCCATCTTTTGATGTTTCGCCGATGACCTGGCCTCCCTTGATGCCACCTCCCGCGAGCAGCGCGTTGAAGTTGCGTGGCCAGTGATCGCGGCCGGTCCTCGGGTTGATGCGCGGCATCCGACCGAATTCACCGACCCAGACGATGAGTGTCTTTTCCAACAGCCCGCGATCTTTGAGGTCCGCGATCAGCGTGGCCACGGCGGGATCGCACGGGCTGATGAGACCGGCGGTGCGGTTGAAGTTGTCGTCGTGCGTGTCCCAGTTGCCGTGACGGACCTCGACGAACGTCACGCCAGTTTCAACGAGGCGTCTCGCCAACAAGCAGCCGCGCCCGAAGGGCGAGTCGCCGTAACGATCCTTCAAGCCCGTCGATTCGCTACTCAAGTCGAACGTCTTTGTGAGTGGGGTGAGGACCAGCTTCGAGGACTTGTCGGTGATCTTGCGATGAGACTCGACGACAGAAGCACCGCCGCGCGAGGCGAACTCACCCTCCAACTTGTCGAGCAGGCCGAGTCGCCGTTGGAAGCGACCACCATTGACGGAGGCTCCCAAATTGTCGGGCATCTGTCCCGCACTACCGACGTGGAACGGCTCGTAATCGACGCCGAGGAACCCCGCGCCGCTGCCGACACCACCTTGGCCTCGACCGGCTTCACCGATGGAGACGACCGAAGGCAAGTCGTGATTGGCAAGAGCCAGTTCCTTCGCGATGTTCGAGCCGAGCGACGGATGCTTCACCGAACCGGTTGGCAGGTAGCCGGTGTGCAGTTGATACGACGCGCGTTGGTGTTCGCCTTCCTTGTTGGTCATCGAACGGATGATCGCGATGTCCTGCATCTGTTTCGCCGTCTGCTCCCAGCCCTTGGCGATGCGAATGCCCGAGACCGCCGTGTCGATCGCTTCGGTCGGGCCACCATTCTCGGTCCCCGGCTTCGG
>JAYTXB010000937.1:0-6009 GCA_043743205.1 Schlesneria sp. | reverse complement strand
CGCCGCTGCCATCGTCTTCCTCCTCCTTGAGTCCGAACAACTCAGGAAGAATACAGCAACCTCGCCGAAGCCCTGAAGACCAATCACGAAAATGCTCTAAAGTAAGTGCCATTAGCGTGCAACCTTCAGCGCGAACGTCCGTCGCGAGGCTGACTGATACAGAGCAGCGTGCAGTTCTCGTCGTTCCGCATTGGCGACCACTCGATCTCTCCGACACCAGCCGGGATCAGCACGGTCGCACCGCGAGGCAACTCGTGCCGCGTGTCGTTGGCCAGATCAAACAACTGCGCATTCCCGGCGAGAACCATCCACGCAGTCAATTCACCGGTGACCATTGCGGTCCAAGTCCTCGACATCGTGAAGCGTTCTAATCGGACCCAGTCCGTTTCAAGCAGCACTTCGCCCACGACCCCTGAGGCCGCCAGTCTCTTCGGTGTGGCGATAACGGGAGCAATCGGTCCCTGCTGCCAATCGACGACGTTCAGCCCCAACTCGCGATGCAAGGGGCGAGGTCGGCCCGTGCGATCAAGTCGATCCCAATCGAACAGCCGAAACGTGGTGTCACTGGGCTGCTGAATTTCCGCCAGCAGCACGCCGCGCGCGGTATGCACGGTTCCGGCGGGGAGCGAGAGACAATCCCCCACGCGCGGTTCAAACGAATTCAAGCATTCGTCCACCGTTCCGGCCACCAGATGCGACTCGAACTGCGGACGCGTCACTCCTGGGATCAGCCCCGTGCAGATCCGCGCGTTCGGCTCGACACTCACGACCACCCACGCCTCCGACTTCCCGTGCGACTGCCCCAGCATCGACTGAGCCGCCGTATCGTCAGGATGAACTTGCAATGAGAGGTCGTCGTGACAATCCAACCATTTCACGAGCCAAGGAAACTCCGCGCTCGCACCATCGCTTCCGAACAATTCAGAACGCGAATGGTCCCATAACTCAGCGAGTGTCTCGCCGCGAGATGTTCCGCTCGTGACACGACTGAAGTGTTCCGGAAGAGTACTCAAGACCCACGCTTCGCCGAACGGGATCGGCTTTGTAGAGAGCGGGTTCTCGCCCGGGGAGGACTCGCCGACCGGCGGCATTCCCAGCAGACGGGGCAACCTGTCGCCGCCCCAGATCTGTGGTCGCATGTACGTGTCAAACAGCAGCGGCTCAGGGAAATTGGTCACGGGAGAGATTGGCCAACAACGGAATCGGCTGACAGAGGGAACAAAACAAAGAGGAGCAGCATGGCCAGAAGAGCGGTTGAACGGTCCCGGCTCCGCGCCGAGCGTGGCTCATTCTTCCAACTGCGATTCCGAAGCGAAAGTCTTCGACGCCAAGTCTTCTAATTCGGTGGAACTGAGCGGTTCGACGATGGCATAGCGGCCATCGAACCAGCGAAAGAAATCGACCTCCTTGCAGCGCTGGCTGCAAAACGGAGCCAGTCCCGCCGAAGGATCCGTCGCGGGCGGCACGTTCTTACCGCAGATCGGACACGTTTGCAGACGAACCATGAAAGGCCTCGAACACCATCAACAGTGGATTACTAGTCAAACGTTCTCGATCGCGAGGTTCATCAAGACCGAGTGATGGTGAGTTACCGAATCCGGTGAGTAACCTCAGTTTTTTCCGGATACTTGCTTGCTCGGAGCTTTGGATAACGAGGCTGGTTGATCCTGCGCCGCTTTACGACGGGCGATCAACGCCTCTCGCTCTTGATTTTCTTTGTCGTGTCGTGCCTTTGAGGCCGCTGCGTGAACTTCACGCTTGTGTTTCTCAATGGCGGCTTGACGGGCAACGGCTTCTTGAGCCGCCTTTTGCTGTGCCTGCGCCTGCTGAGCTTGAGCTTGGCGCAGCTTCTGCATCATCGCGGTGTTGTTCCGTCCACTCCGCTGAGCAGCCCCCAACGGCGGCACCGCGAGCAGGCCGAACAGACAAAAGACCATCAGTTTGGAATAGCGATTCATGAGAGTTCCTCAATGTCCGGCGTTCAAACTCATTCACAATCGCGAAAAATGCCGCCCAGCACTTTGCTAAGATTCCGCGATGTGGTTTGTTCAACATGAGAAGATCGTACGCGTTATCTCGATCAAGTGAAGATCGTACCGCTGACAAGACCGTCAGATGACGCAATCTTCAGTCCCTGTAATTATGGATTTCTGGGCGATTACTTGAAAGCGTCGCAACGAGAACGCTGGCCTGTGTTGAAAGCAGGTCTCCATCATGTCATGTCAGTCGGAGGACTTCCCCGAAGACTCGCTCTTGCCACCTGACTCGGGCTTTTTGGACTCGGTACTCGGCGTGGGAGCCTTATCGGCGTCAGACGCCTTCTTGTACGAGTCGCTCCGATAGTCGGTCTGATAAAACCCGGTCCCTTTGAAGATGATGCCGCCGCCCGTTCCAATCAATCGCCGCGCCTTCTTCTTACCGCAGGTCGGACACTTCTTGATCGGCTCGGCGGTCATCGAGTGAAACGCTTCCCACGTGTGTTCGCAGGCATCGCACTTGTAGTCATAGGTTGGCATGGGCAAGCTCCGAGGAAGGAGGAGTCAGGAGGCAGAGATCAGGAGTCTGTCCAGCACAGAGAACAAGCGACTCGAATTCCGCATGAAGTTGGCTCTGCTGAACAGGGAAGAACCGAACACGCAAAACTCCTGGCGACTCATTCGCTCGGCGGTGCGATTGAGACGATCACCTTGCTTGGCCGGACGATGCGATCGTGAAGAATGTAACCACGCTCGATGTCGTGCAACACCGTCATTGGCGGATGCTCAGCAGAAGGAGCTTGCGAGATTGCCTCGTGCTGATTCGGGTCGAACGGTTGCCCCAGTGCCGCGATACTCTTCGCCCCGAAGCCATTGAGTGCCGCTTCGAGTTGCCGAATCGTGAGCTGCACTCCGCCGATGAGTTCGTCGGCGTTCTTCGATTGGGCCGCCGCGAAGACCGCGCGATCCAAACCATCGAACGCCGGGAGCAACGTCTTGAGCAGGGGGAGTGCGGCATATTTGCGATCTTCATCCATCTCTCGCCCAATGCGGCGGCGATAGTTGTCGTGATCGGCCAAGGCTCGCGTCCACTTGTCCTTGAACGAGTCTCGTTCCGCCAACGCGGCTTGAAGCTGTTCTTCCAAAGTCGGCATCAACTCCAGATCAGGGGCTGCGTTTGTCGAAGCCGCCTCGGCCGTCGATTTGTTCGTTTCGTTACTCATGCTTCCACCTCGTTGTCACTCATCAAAACTCAACCCATTAGGCTTGGCCCAGGGGGCGTTACGCAAGTCCCGGAGGGACGGCCAAAATAAAGCCGGGGACGTAAGTCCACGGAAGGTCTTGCCGGTCACTCTTCCGGCTTCGATGCTCCGAAAAACTCCGTCACCGATTCCAAGAACGATTTGCGGTGAGCACTCACTTGCTTGTCATCGAGCTCGGCGAGTTGTCGCAGCAATTCTTCTTGTTTCTTCGAGAGCTTCTTCGGGACTTCGACTTCAAACTGAACGTGCAAGTCACCGCGCGGTCCCCCTTGGACATCGGGCATCCCCTGCCCACGCAGACGCAGAATTTCACCCGGCTGAGTCCCCGCTGGAACCGCGATGTGGTGCTTGCCAGTCAGGATCGGGATGTCGAGTTCGGTGCCGAGCGCGGCTTGAGCAAACGTGATCGGAACCTCACACGTCAGATGCTTGCCATTGCGTTCAAACAGCGGATGCGGCTTCACACGCACATCGACGTAGAGATCGCCTGCTGGTCCACCACCCTCACCCGGTTCGCCCTCGCCACGCAGACAGAGCTGCATTCCGTTGTCGATCCCTGCCGGAACTTTGACTTCCAGTTTTGAAGATCGCGAGACGACGCGCGTCCCTCGGCAATCGACGCATTTGTCGCGAACGACATCGCCTTGGCCGCGACACGCGGGACAAGTGGTCTGCACTCGGAAGAAGCCCTGCGATTGAACAACCTGACCTTTGCCGTTGCAGTAGTCGCACTTCGTCGGTCGCGTGCCGGGCTTGGCTCCCGTCCCTTTGCACGTGACGCAGGAGACGTTCTTGTCGATCTCGATCTCGCGCGTGCAGCCGACAGCCGCGTCGAGCAGTTCCACCGTGAGCGACGTTTGCAAACTGTTGCCACGTCGCCCGCGTGAGCCGCCACCGCGTCGCCCACCGCCTCCGCCGAGCATGTCTCCAAACATGTCGCCGAACGCTTCGAAGATGTCACCGACATCGCCGAAGCCACCGGCACCTCCGCCTCCCGCCGCACCTTGCACCCCAGCGTGACCGAACCGGTCGTACCGTACTCGTTTCTCGGGATTGCTCAGCACGTCAAAGGCTTCGGCCGCCTCCTTGAACGAAGCGATCGCAGCCTCGTCACCCGGATTGCGGTCGGGGTGATGCTTCCCGGCCAGCTTGCGGTACGACTTCTTGATCTCGTCATCGGACGCCGTCTTGCTGACAGACAGCACTTCGTAATAACACCGCATCGTCGCCATCACAGCCCCGCTCCCAGCGTAGGGTGGGCATTGCCCACCAATTCTGATCGCCCGCCTACTTGGTGGTGGGCAATGCCCACCCTACTCAAGATTAGAAATGAGTTTTTATTAGGTCTCTTTCACCTTCAAGTTGTCTTGATAGTGTAGAAACAAACTGTCACTCGGCAGGCCGCCTTTGATGGATTTGATCTGATTCAATGTATCTACCACAAGAGCATTGTTAGCCAAGTCTATTTTGATTTCGACTTCAATTTGCAGACTGTTCGGCTTGTCACCATTTTCTGTTGCTGTTCTTTGACCATACACGATCAATTCATCGACTTGGACGCTTTTGGAATCATGAAGACGGATGAAATTCGCCGCCTTTATTGCCGCGATCACATTCTGATCAGATAGGTCTTTGGCATCGAAGGTTTGCATCGGATCATCCAACTTTCTTGAAGATACAGTCCCGATACACAACGAACCGCCGGGGGGTGGCCCGGCGGCTCGGCGGTTGTCAATCAAGTCGAATGTCGCGGGCGAGTAAACGACTCGCCGAGACGTTATCGCACCGCACCTTCGACCTTACCCTTGGCCTTGCCGTCGGTGTCATCGCTGCGGGTGACGAGGACCGAAGTGGTCAGCATCAATCCGGCGATGGAGGCGGCGTTACGGAGCGCACTCTTCACGACCTTGGCTGGGTCGATGATGCCAGCCTTGTACATATCGACGTACTTGCCAGTGTTGGCATCGTAGCCGGTGTTCTTCGCCATGTTGCGAACTTCGTCGGCCACGACGCTACCGTCGAGTCCGCTATTGTTGACGATCTGACGAATCGGAGCTTCGAGCGCCTTGATGACGATCTGGACACCGATCTTCTCGTCACCCTTCGCCTTCACTTCACTGACCGCTTCGATGGCTCGCAACAATGCCACACCACCACCGGGGAGGATTCCTTCTTCAACGGCGGCACGTGTTGCGTGCAGGGCGTCTTCCATGCGGGCTTTGGTCTGCTTCATCTCGGCTTCGGTGGCAGCACCGACCGAGATGATTGCCACACCGCCCGTGATCTTGGCGAGCCGTTCCTGGAACTTCTCACGGTCGTACTGGCTTTCGGTCGCTTCGATCTGACGACGAATCTGATCGACACGAGCCTTAATTTCATCGGGATTTCCCGCACCTTCGATGATCGTGCAGGCATCCTTCGTCACTTCGATCTTCTTCGCGCGGCCGAGGTGACTGAGTTCGACCGACTCCAGCTTGATGCCGAGGTCTTCCGAGATCAGCGTTCCGCCGGTCAGCGTGGCCATGTCGCCCATCATCGCCTTGCGACGGTCGCCGAATCCAGGAGCCTTCACGGCACAGATTTGCAGCACGCCACGCAGTTTGTTGACGACCATCGCGGTCAGGGCCTCGCCATCCACGTCTTCGGCCACGACCAGCAGCGGCTTGCTGCGTTGAGCGACCTTTTCGAGGATCGGCACGAAATCGCGCAGGCTCGAAATCTTCTTCTCGAACATGAGGATGTAGCAATCCTCCAGAATGCACTTCATTTCC
>JAYTXB010000936.1:0-2954 GCA_043743205.1 Schlesneria sp. | reverse complement strand
CGACATGGACTACTTCCAACGCGCGCTCACGTTGCGAGACCTTCGTCCCGACTGGACGATCCTGATGGGGCCGGAGCAACGAATGGCGGAGTCCGTGCTGCTCGGCAGTGATGGCGGCGTGACAGGCGGTGCGAATCTGAACCCGCGTCTTTTCGTCGATCTCTACGAAGCGGCCTCGCGCCGCGATCAACCGACGGTCGATCGCCTCCAAGCCGAAGTCATCGCCCTCAGCCGCATCTACAACGTCGGCGGCAGCGGCATGGCTCCGTATTTGTGCGGTTTGAAGTGCGCCCTTGAACTCGCCGACCTCTGCTCGGGTCAACTGGCCGAACCGTTCACGGCGTTGGGTCCGACGGAACAAAACCAAGTCGAGAGCTTGCTGGTCGAGATGAACCTGCTGGCCGTCTCCACAATGTAGCCATCACGGTCTTGCAGTTGCCGCCACTCGGTAGCCTCACCACGTTCACCGTTAGGTTTGTTAGGGAGTCACTCATGAGTACCGTCGCTGAAATCGAGGCGGCAATCGAACGCCTGCCTCCAGACCAAGTGGCAGTGGTCGCGGCTTGGCTGCATACGCTTCAAGCTCGTCGTGCCACAAAAATGACCGTGGATGCTTGGCTTAGTCGAGCGGTCGGAGCTGCCATGCCAGGAGTAACAACGGAAGCGATCTTGAAGATAACGCGTGGTGATGAATGAACGGTTTTCTATTCGATACCAGTGTTTTGCTAGACATCGCGACGGCTGACCCGGTTTGGTCTGCTTGGTCGATACAACAACTGAGGATTGCGGAATCATTGGGGCCGCTCTGGATCAATCCCGTCATCTATGCCGAGTTGGCTCCCGCTTTTTTCTCTCAGTTCAATCTCGACCAATGGCTTGATTCGGCCGTTTTACAGCGTCTTCCCATGCCTTATTCCGCAGGATGGCTCGCCGCTCAGGCCTTCGTCAGCTATCGCCGTGCTGGGGGAGTCAAGACTGCCCCACTCCCTGATTTCTTCATCGGCGGACACGCCGAAGTCGAGGGCTTGGTGCTTGTCACCCGAGATCCATCGAGGATTCAAACATACTTTCCGAGCGTGGCTCTCATTGCGCCTTGAGTCGAATCACTTCTGCGAATCACACCTGCACGACATCCCGCATCAGCCCAACAAAAGAGTTCTCGACGAGCGTGATCTCCTTCGTCTCTTTGCCGAGTCGGATGCCGATGCGCTGGGCGGGATCACGCGTTTCCTTGATCTCATTCTGGCGGAGCGTCACCTGTTCGGTGCCGCCCTGCACGTCGATGGCCACGCCGTCGGCAGGGCCGCTGTTCTCGACGAGGTTTTGTTCGATGACGTTGCGGTGACCACAGAACGAGGCGCCTCGCTCAGGACGGAAGAGAATGCCCGTTTGGCCACTATTCCGGACGACATTCTTGCGCACGAGGTTGTCCGTGTCGCGATGGCCGATCGAAATTCCCTGCCCTTTGATGTCGAGGATCGTGTTTTCCTCAGCCAGCCCGTACTTCACGCCCCAGCAGAAGAAGAGACCGATCTGACAACGTTCGAGTTTGTTCCGCCGCATGACCGGTCGCTGCGAACCCGATCCCGGATGCAGGCCGAGTCCCGCGTGATCGTGGCTGTGGCAGTCTTCGACCGTCACGTCGTGGCAGATTTGCCAACTGATGCCGTCGCCGTTGTTGTGCCTCGCCGTGACCTTGCGGATCAATACGTTGCTGACATCTTGCAGGAAGATGCAGCCGCCGTAATTGCCGTCGAGGTTCTCGTTGTTCTTGCCGTTGCCATCGAACGCAATCTGTTCGATGACCAAGTTCTCGGTCTCTTCACTCGTGACGAGCGGGAAGAGCGTCGAGCAGGTTGGCTCGCCCATCGTCCAAAAGTTCTGCCGCAGAGCGCGATCGAGCTTGAAGCGGTTCCCCGAACGAGCGACCAGCGTCCGTTTGAGGACTTCAGGACCACCGTCGTGCGGGTTCTTCGTGCGAAGGCAAACGGAGTCACCGACCTCGAAGCCCTTCGCATCGACAAGCGTGATTTCCTGGTCGTACCAGTCCGAATCGAGAGCCAACTTCGTCGAGACCGACGCGGGCTTGGTGAGGATCGAGTCTTCGCCAGAACCCAGCAGCCTCACACCGGATCGCAGATGAATCGAACCGCGCAGCGTGTATGTTCCGGGCAAGACCTTCACCGTTCCACCACCGAGTCGCGCGACGTAATCGACCGCCGCCTGCAACACCTTGTGCGACGTGCCGATCAAGTCACCCTCCTTCTGACCGACGGTGATCGTCAGCCGCTCATCCCAGTTCGGTTCGCTGGAACGGTCGCCGGAGGTCGCTCGCGGAGTGGTGACGCGCGGCCGACCGGATCGCGCGGCAGGCGAGTCGTCCGCAATCAGCAGCGGCGACAGCCACGTGCCGACTCCCGCGCCAGCAGTCATTCCCAAAAAATGGCGTCGATTCCAACGTGAGTGGCTCATGCGAGGTCTTCCTTAAGGCGAGCGGCAGAAATTGTCAGACCGCGATCGCGATGTAGGACGGGCACTCTTGCCCGTCCGGATTTCTGTCTTCCAGCCGGGACGGGCAAGAGTGTCCATCCTACAGTGACAGTTCTTCTTGCCGCTCGCCATAGCGACAGCCTGCAAGCAGACTGCCCGTTCATTGTGAAGCTGACCGTCCCGATGGCTCACTCCTCGACCGCGTGATTGACAACCCTATCGCTCGCTGGATAATCCCGCCGCAGTTCTTCCGTGTATCCAGATCAGGTGAGGTCCTTCGCCGGAACGGTCCATTCAATCCCTGGGGTTCACGGTAGCGCCTCCGCGAGGCACTTGCTTCGCGGAGGCGTCTTGCTTGAGGGAGCTAGAGCATTTTCGTGATTGGTCTTCAGGGCTTCGGCGAGGTTGCTGTATTCTTCCTGAGTTGTTCGGACTCAAGGAGGAGGAAGACGATGGCAGCGGCG
>JAYTXB010000935.1:0-5633 GCA_043743205.1 Schlesneria sp. | reverse complement strand
CACCCTAGCCCTCTCCCCCGAAGACGGGGGAGAGGGGACAAGAATGATGCCCGCCTGAGCGAGCACGGCGAGATGTTCCGCCGCGAGCCGTTCGGCTCGGTCGGCGAAGCGAAGGAATGTTTCGTGAGCCTGCGTGCGATGGTCGGTCATGAGTTGAAGCAGCTCGAAGGAGGAAGGGTTGAGGGTTGAGGGTTGAAGGTTGAGGGGCAAAGCCTGGTGGAAGTCGGCACTCAGTTCGACGCTCGGATCGTCGTTGTTCGAGCTGACTTCAAAACCAACCCGCTGCGTCAGTGAGGGCGAATCCACGCTGGAATGACCGATGTCCTCGCTGGCGCTGCGGGTTATCTTCCCGCTGTTGAAACCCGCTCTAACACGGTCCCGCGAGTTGGCTTCCCGAACAGGCTCGCCGAATTTCCAACCGCTGGGCGGGGACGGAATCTCGAACGGCAATCCACCCACGCGCGTGACGATCTCCCGAACGGGCACCTGCGTCGTGTCGTTGCCGTCCTTCAACCCTCGACCTTCAACCTTCGACTCGCCATACAAGTACGACAGGTCCACGGGAACTCGCTCGGCAATCAATGCCGCGAGCAGTTCGAGGAACGTCTCAACGGGACGCGACGTGTTGGGCAACGCGGCTTGGGCGAGATGCGGCCGGTCGCCGAGAATCTCATCAATCATCTTGGTGCAGGATGAACCGGGGCCGATCTCGACGAAGACCCTCACTCCGTCGGCATACGCCTGTTCGATGACGCGCGGAAAATCAATCGTCCCCACGGCCTGAGCCACAATCGCTTCCGCCGCCGATTCGCGAGTCAGGTCATACTTGCATCCCCACGCCGCGCTGTAGAAGTCGATGCCAGCGGAAGGCGTCGTTCGCATGAGATGCAACTCGCGATAAGCCGATTCAACCTGCCGAAGCACACTGCAATGCACGGTACTCGGCGCGGCTAGCGGCACGAATGTCGCATTGAGATCGCGTACAAGCTGCTCGACCTGCGAACGCTCCCCGCCGATCACACACTGTCGAGGAGTGTTGACAATCAGCAGATAGACACGAAGGTCTTCTCCTGTCCCCTCGCCCCTCGCCTTGGAGGGGAGAGGGTTAGGGTGAGGGGTTCTTTCTTCGGCTGTTTGAGATGGCAAAGTCTGTTCACCACTCGGCCCCCTCACCCTAGCCCTCTCCCCCCGGTGTTCATTTTCCAAGACAGGCGGGGGCGAGGGGACAAGAACGGCCATCGCAGCGAGAACCTCATCTGCCGAGCGATCAATCACACCCGACAACCACGGCACGTCCTCGCCATCCGGTACGTTCCAAGCCTTCCTCGCCGCATTGAACGGCGCGACGAGATCGCTGCCGAACAGGCTCGCCCGCTCCATGCGATCCAACATCTCATCGCGATCAGTCCACGCGCGCAGCCCGAACAGCGCGGCGGACTCACCGAGGCTGTAGCCGATGCTGGCACTCGGCCTCACGCCAAACAACGCGAGCAGATCGCAGATCGCCGTTCCCATTGCGACCTGCGAGAAAATCATCGTCTTGTGGTCAAGCTCCAATGGCTTGAGACGGTCGGGCCAAATGAGGTCAGGGCGGTACTGTGCGGCGAGATCATGATTCTCGCGTTCCTGCCGCCGTAGGACTTCTGGAAAGACGGAGAGCAAGCTTCGTCCCATCCGACAGAAAGCGTTTCCTGAGCCGGGAAATACAAATGCCACTCGTCCACGCTTCGCGAGTGGACTCGGTGAAAAGAAGATTCGCTTTGTGAGCAGGTCCTCGGTGGACAGGCCTCCACTCAGCTTAGTGCGTACTCGAAGGATCGCGTCTCGAAGGTCTTCAGGGCTGTCTGCGAGGATCGTGATTGCGAAGGGTCGCTCTGGTCTTGGCGGTTGATGGTGGAACCAACGAATCGCCATGCGTTCTGCTGAGAACGAAAAGTCGATGGTCTGAGCGAGGTCGTCGATTGCTTCTATCAACTCCGCTGTGAAGTTACCGTCAATGACGAACAACCCGAGGGGAAGCTCGCCGATGGGACGGCGACGTTCTAATTCGATGATCGCATTCGGCAGCGTCTCACAATCTTGAAAGCGGAGTTGACGCTGTGCGTTGTGATTGTGCCGCGTCCCGATCCGCTGCTCTCTTGGCTGGCATTTCCAACGAAACTGAAACACCGAAAGTCTCCCCGGTTTCCAGTCCGACTCCGCAGGGTTGTCCTCATATTTCTGATACCGATTCAAGCAGTGATAAACAGCCAGTTGATCGATGACCAACTGGCCAGCCACGCCCGATGTGCCAAACGGACGAAATTGCCGTGAGCTGATTTGATCTCTGCGATGAAGATACTGACGACCGGGACACTCAGCAATTTGAACGTAACAGCGATCTCCGTCTCGGACCGCATCATGGAGTCTTTTCAAAACAATCGCTTCTGAAATATCGGATGCACGAAACTCCAATCGATGAAGCTGTTCTCGTTCCTCGTCAGAACGATCGTAGCGGTCTCTCTCCCGCTGAGGACGGTTGAAGGTGATACAACGCGGGTCTGTGGAAAGATCGACTCCACCGACGATGGCTTGGTCCAGCTCGCCCCGCTGCAACGCACGGACGGCCAATTCCATCGCGAGCTGATCGGAACACGAACCGCATGAGACGGTGAAGCTTGGCCCGCCGACATCGAACTCACGAGCTAGGCGACTGGCGACGATGCCACCGAGATTGCCCATCACACGGTTCGGCGTGAGCGGCGGACCGGCGGCGTCTTTGAGTTGCTTGATCCACTCGGCCAGCTCATCGGGCGTGAGTTCAAGACCCAGCATCTCGGCCCAGCGCGGCGCGTCTTGTTCGATGGACCAGCGCAGGTGGAAGTTCGTCGTGTTCGGGTCGAGTTCAATCCCCACGAACACGCCGGTGCGCAGTCGGACGTTTTCATTCAAGGTCTGTCCTGCCGAACCGTCGGCGTGAGTCCGACCTTGCTCAGCATCGCGGATTGCTCCCGCCGCCACCTTCAGCATGAGCTGCTGTTGCGGCAGCATGTCCTGCATTTCCAGAGGCGGGATACGGAACAGGCCCATCGGCATCCGGACTTCCGTGATGCCGTGGCCGAACGGTTTCGCGGGCTGATTTGGGATGAATCCGGTGTCATCCGATCCTCCTTCGCGGCGGAACCAGTCGGACTGTTCGACTCCCCACCAGTTGAGTTCTGTCCAGTCGAGCGGCTGGCCTTGGAAGTCGTTCTCTTGCAGCGACTGCTTCGAGTCCCACGTACCCACGTGCGAGTCCATCCCCACGATGGCGACGGGAATTTCTCCGGTCCCCTCGCCCCTCGCCTTGGAGGGGAGAGGGTTAGGGTGAGGGGTTCTTTGTTCGGCGAGATGATCTGAGGAATCGAAACCGTCACCGCCACTCGGCCCCATCACCCTAACCCTCTCCCCCGAAGACGGGGGAGAGGGGACAGGAAAAGCCCCGCTTGCAGTTGCCGAGCGACTCACCCATTCCTCAATCAGCACATGCGCGTTGATGCCACCGAAACCGAAGGCATTGATCGTGGCTCGGCGAGGAATGGACGAGCCGCTTTCGTTCTGCCCCTCAACCGTCAACCCTCGACCTTCAACCCGCGCCGGCCACGATTCGGCTTGAGCCAGTACGCGAAAAGGGCTGTCGTTGGCAGCGAGTCGCGCGGCCGGTTGCCTGTAGTTGGCGGTCGGCGGCAGCGTGCGATGCTTTAGTGCGAAGAGGACTTTCATCAGGCCAGCGGCACCGGCTCCCGTGAGCAAGTGGCCGACGTTCGACTTCACTCCGCCAATCACACATTGCTGAGGCCGCGCGGTTTCGTGTTGCCAGAGTTGATGCAGGCTTTCGATTTCGACGGCGTCGCCGACCGGAGTCCCCGTCGCGTGGCATTCGATCAGATCGACATCGCTTGGCTGCCAACCGGCCTGTTCGTAAGCGGATCGCATCGCGCGGAGTTGACCTTCCGAATGCGGGGCCAGCAGGTTGGCTCCACGATCATTGGAGAGACCGATCCCGGCGATGACTCCATAAATGTGATCGCCCGCCGCGACCGCATCGCTCAGTCGTTTGAGAACGAAGACGCCCGCCCCTTCTCCCACCACGAGTCCGTCGGCTTCACCACTGAGCGGCGCACAGCGGCCACTCTTCGACAGAGCCTGAAGCTGCGCGAAGCCCATCTGCGTGTATTGGCAATCGGGGCGAGACATCCCTCCCGCCAGCATCGCGTCGGCGCGATGAGCCAGCAGTTCCTCCGACGCGAACTTCAACGCATAGAGCGACGACGCGCAGGCGGCATCGAGAGTGAACGCGATCCCACCGAAGCCGAGTGCCTGCGCGATAAGGCTCGATGGCAGACCGGCCGCGTAACGGTTGAGGGGATGCCACGGCGAGGGTTGAAGGTTGAGAGTTGTTGAGGGTTGAGGGGCAGGCGAAGAGGGAGACCTCGGTTCGGCGCGGGTCTCCCGACCCCGCCGAACCGAGTCGTTACGCGAGTTCTCAGCGGCATCGACTAGCTTCTCGACAAACGTCCGGCCAAGAACATCGCGGCAGATGGCCGAAGTCGATTCCGTGGGGAGCGCGATGTTGCCGAGGATCACGCCGACTCGCGAATGATCGACGCCGCCAAGTTGCGTCGCGTCGCGAAAGGCGGCTCGCGCCGCGTGCAAGCCGAGATGAAACATCGGGTCGAGACGACTCAGCAAATCGGGGTCGAGGTCCAAGCCGGCAGGATCGAGTTGGAAGCCCTCGATAAAACAGCCCCATGTCGAGTAGACGCGATCAGGTTGCGGAGGCCACGGCGCGTACGCCTTCTCAGGCGAGAGATACCAGCGTCCATCAGGGACATGCCGCCCGCAATCGACTCCCCCTGCCACGTTCCTCCAAAACGTGTCGAGGTCGGGAGCACCGGGAAAGATGCCGCCGACGCCCACGATGGCGATCCGTTCGGACTGGTCAGAATGCGGCATGAGTCATCCGGGGAGGCAGAGCGGCAGTGAAGCGATCCCCGACGCGACTCAAACTGAGTCTTCCTGAACGGGGTGGAGTTCCATGTGGGCGGCATCATAGTCCCCGCCGATTGCGCACTCCATTCAATGCGGATGGTCAAGGTGCAGCAGTTGCGACAAAGAAGCAGCATTGCAATCGAACGGCCGATTCAATCGGGACAACCATTCAAGTCGTCACGCGCCGACAGTCGATGGCAGAGGGAGGATTCGAGAAAGGAGTCGGCAGTGCAAAAAGTTTGGCTGGTGATGTGCTTTGCGGTCACGAGCAGCCTGTTCGCGGGATGTCGTTGCTGCCCACTCATGAACCCGTATGCGAACGCGGTCGATGATGTCAGCGATTCGCATCTGCACTTCGACAACTGGTATCACCCTCGGTGGGATATCAGTCGCGCGGGCAAACCCGACTGGTGCGGCGAAAACGGCCGACGACCTTGGTACTGCTGCCGCGAAGGGGCATGGACTCGGCACGACGACTGCAATCTCTACCCGCCGAGCTACCCGTATTCGTACCCCGGCACAGCGTTCTTAGGCGAGCGGCAGGAGTTCGCATACCAACCGTAGACCGGACGCCTACGTCCGGTCGGCTCAAACAGACCGGACGAAGGCGTCCGGTCTACGGT
>JAYTXB010000934.1:0-3170 GCA_043743205.1 Schlesneria sp. | reverse complement strand
CGACAAGCAGCAGAACGTCATCCGACACGCCATTCTCTGGAACGACCAACGGACCGCCGAAGAATGCGTCGAGATTGAAGCCCTCGTCGGAGGCCGACCCAAGCTGATCGAAATGGTCGCCAATCCCGCGATGACGGGCTTCACCGCGCCGAAGATTCTCTGGCTGCAAAAGAATGAGCCGAAGAGTTGGGCCAAGACGGTGCAGGTTCTGCTCCCGAAAGACTTCGTGCGGCTGAAGCTGACCGGTGAGTACGCGACTGATGCCAGCGATGCCTCGGGTACGCTGCTGCTCGACGTGCGAAACCGCCAGTGGAGCAAGCCGCTGCTCGAAAAGCTCGAAATCAAGCCGTCGTTGCTCCCCAAGGTCTTCGAGTCCGAAGATGTGACCGGCACGCTGACGGAGGCGGCAGCAAAACTCCTGGGCCTCAGAAAGGGCGTTCCCGTCGTGGCGGGAGCTAGCGACCAAGCGGCCGGTGCCGTCGGGAACGGAATCGTCAAACGGGGCATCATCTCGGCAACGCTCGGCACTAGTGGCGTTGTCTTCGCTCACAGTGACGATGTTCAAATCGATCCGACGGGTCGCGTTCATACGTTCTGTCATGCCGTGCGCGGAAAGTGGCATGTGATGGGCTGTGTGCTGTCAGCGGGCGGCAGCTTGCAGTGGTATCGCGACCAACTCGCCGAGACCGAAGTCGCCGCTGCCAAGAAGATCAAGACCGATCCCTACAATATCATCACCGAGCAAGCGGCTGAGGCTCCTCCCGGCTGCGAAGGTCTCTTCTTCCTACCTTATCTCACCGGAGAACGGACGCCACACGCCGACCCCAATGCACGTGGTTGCTTCATTGGACTCAGCCTCCGTCACGGTCGCTCGGCCATCATTCGTTCCATCATGGAAGGGGCGACGTATGCCATGCGAGATTGCCTCGAAGTCATCAACGAAATGCGCATCCCGATCCGCGAGATTCGACTTTCGGGTGGCGGCGCACGGAGTGACTTCTGGCGTCAGATGCAGGCCGATGTTTATGGTCGTCGCGTCAGCATGATTAACGCCGAAGAAGGCCCCGCCTTCGGCGCGGCACTCCTCGCAGCTGCGGGCACCGGACGCTTCAAGGGTGTCGTCGAAGCCTGCTCCGCACTCATCAAGGTGACGAGCAGTACCGACCCGCAGGCCGAAGCAAAGCGGATCTACACGAAATCGTACCCGATGTACGGCAAGCTCTATCGGTCACTCAAGAACGACTTCAACGACATCGCCAAGATTGTCGCTGAATCCTGATGACTGAACGCGGGTTGTTTGTGAGAGAAGAGCGTGTCAGACTCGATGACGTGGCGATGAACTACCCCTGCTCTTGGAGGTCCTTCCCATGTCAGCGCTCTATCTCACTGAAGACGATGTGGCTTGGTTGCTCGACATCAACGGGGCTATCGAATCCGTTGAAGAGTCTTTTCGCCAATGGGGCGACGAACGGGCGGAGCATCAGCCGCGTCGCCGCGTTGCTGGAGGACACGGTGCCACGCTGCACGTTCTCTCCGCCGGCTCTGAACCACTTGGTTACGTTGGCTATAAAGCCTACGTGACCACTCTCAAAGGAGCGCGTTTTCAGTTCGGACTGTTCGACACCAAAACTGGCCAACCGGCCGCGCTGATCGAAGCCGATTTGCTAGGCCAGATGCGCACGGGTGCGACCTCGGGAGTGGCCACGAAATACATGGCTCGACCGGATGCGAAGATCGTCGGCTGCTTCGGCACCGGGTTCCAAGCCAAGTCGCAACTGAAGGCCGTGTGCAGCGTGAGGCGCATCGAACGGATCGAGGTCTACGGTCGAGACGACGCGCGCCGCCGCGCCTTCGCCGATGAGATGACCGAGTTTTGCGGCGTCCCCGTGGTGGCCGTCCATTCGCCCGAAGAGGCCGCTGCCGAGAAAGACATCGTGGTCTGTGCCACCACCAGTCGCGTACCACTCTTCGATGGACACATGCTCGCAGAGGGCACGCATCTCAATGTCGTCGGCAGCAACTATTTGACCAAGGCGGAGATCGATGTCACCACGATCCGCCGCGCCGATCACATTGCCTGCGATAGTCGTGACGCCTGTAAGCTCGAAGCGGGTGACTTCGTGCCCGCGATCGAAGACGGCAGCCTCGATTGGTCGCGCGTCCGCGAACTTTCCGACATCGTGCGAGATCGCGCGACCGGTCGAGCGCATGCTGAGGACATCACCCTGTTCAAATCGGTCGGCATCGCGCTGGAAGACCTTGCGGTCGCCGTGCGTGTTTTCGAGCGCGCCAAAGCCGAAGGGATTGGCCAGCCACTGCCGTTCTAACCCGCATGATTCAGGAAGAACCACGGAAAACACGGAAGTTCACGGAAGGGATTGAGTTGAGAGACGACGCTGATTGACAACGTGCCTGTTGCCCGGAAATGCCTTCACAGATCACAACCTATGCCGCCCTTTCCTTCCGTGCAGTTCCGTGTTTTCCGTGGTGAATCATCTGGGCTAAGGCGACCGGCAGGAAATGATTTACCAACCCGAAGCGTGAGTTTAGAAGTTGTGAATTTTGGAGTCGCGAAGCGACGGCAGCAAATAGCCTTGGGCGTCAGCCCAAGGATTCGACCGAAAATAATTGGAATGAGCCGCGAAGCGGCGGCAGATTCGAGACCCGGCACTGCTGCCGCCGCTTCGCGGCTCAACGCCCATGTTTGACCCATCCCTCGGGCTGACGCCCGAGGCTATTTGCTAACGTCGCTTCGCGACTCAAGAAAATGTGCAACTTCTAAAAGCATGAGCGAGGGAGTTGCTCATGGACTCCATCACTCACGCTTCGGGTTAGGCTGGGAAAGAGAACTCATGCCGCTCGCCCAAGCAGTCCCGCAGAAAAAAGTAGGCCGTGGGCGACATCTACGAGCAACAGCAACGAGAAAGGTTCTGACGCGATGAAGGATCGGCGAGTCGCCATTGTGACTGGAGGCGCTTCCGGACTCGGTCGCGCGTTGTGTTGTGAACTAGTTCGAGACGGCGTGTATGTCGTGGTGGCCGATCTCAACGAAGCGGCCGCGCACGAGACCGTTTCGTTGCTGATCGCGGCGGGGGGGCAGGCGGAGGCCGTGCGACTCGATGTCACGCAGCAACCCGAAGTGGACCGCGTTGTCGAAGAGATCGCCGCCC
>JAYTXB010000933.1:0-11059 GCA_043743205.1 Schlesneria sp. | reverse complement strand
GCCCCGGGGCTGTCACCATGCATGATGATCGTGAAGTATTCACTCATGGCCAGTTCTCCTCCGTGACCAACGAGTAGTTGGCCTCGCACTTTGGTCAGGCTGGGTTTTGTCGCCGCATTAAACCAGACGAAGAGATCATGAATGGCTTGCGACGGGATGGTGACATCGAGCGGCATACGTAACGCCTTACCCGCGACGAGCGGACTGAGCGACGCCGGGACGTGTCCGGCGTGATCGAGGTGCGGCGGGTTTTCGTCTCCGAAGGTGTCGTAGGTTCGCTCCTCAATCGTCTCCGGGAGGAACACGGCCTCAGCGACGTGCAACGCGGCGGGACTGCTGTTGAACAGCGTGAAGCGAAACGTCGCGAGTTCTTGTTGCTCGCGTTCGGATGGCGGTCGGCTGCCGTCGCGATTTGACTTGGCCTTCACCGGTTGAGCGACCGCCGCTACGGCCGTGATCACCAAATCACTCGCCAGTTCCGGCTTTTCGATGAACTCGGCGAGTGCCCGTCGATTGACCTGACTCATCGTGATGCCACGATCGGTGACGAACCGCTTTACGGCGTCATACAACACCGGCGAGATCGCTTCACGAAAGCCGACAAAATCATAGAACTCGACCGACGGCGGCTTGGATGCGGGGCCGTCCTCGTCGTCTTGTGCGAGCAGCATGGCCCTCCCGGAAGCGTGCCCGCCTGGCTGAGTAGGCAGTTCGGCACTCGAACCCGGCTTGTCTCGACCAGTCGCAGTATTCACGATCGGCATCGTCGCGGAGGACTTCGACTTAGCGACCAACGGCGCAGCGGGCGGTTCTTCGGGAACGGCAAACAATCCTTTGACCTTCGCAGCGAATAGCCACTTTCCTTCCACGCCTTTGCGAATCAACGTGTCGGGCTGTACCTGTCCGTTGGCGACCTTGGCCTTCAACTCTCCACCAGAGAGCGGCCCCAATTCCTGACCCATCACTTGAAAGTACCACTCGCGCGTCATGACCGTCTCCGTTGAGAGGACTGGGTGAGTCAAGAGTATTCCGAGTCCTCAGAACCTCCACAACACCAGAGTGACGGTAGTCGAGCGATGCGTGGGAAAGATTCGTTCCTCTCCGCGCTCACGTTTTTGAAGTATCCCACGTATCATGCCCGCGCGTCGTAGCGTGTGTCTCGGCGTCAGGTTCTTCCCCCGGTTTTCGCTGCGTATGGATTGTTTGTGAGCGACTCCGATTCTCCCCAAAGCTGTTCTTTGCACATGGGTCTACCGTCGTCAGGGGGCGTGTCGCCCGCATGTCAGTTATCTGCTAACCAAGCGACAGGCCTTGGCGTACTCGGGTGCAAGTTTTCCATCCCCTTGAGTGTGAGTGCCTTCCTCGTTTGGGTTGTCGTTCTGGGTTGGCTGGAACCCGCTCCCGCAATTGGGCACGAAGCATTGACGGTTGAGCAGCGAGATTCAGCACCGATCGCCATTGAACGAGTCGAGTTGGGTTGGAATGGTTCGTATCACGTTGGCCGTTGGACGCAGGTCGTGGCCGAGATAAACGTCAGCCAGCCCGGACGTTATCAGTTGCACGTCACGGTGCCGGATCCAGATGGTCATCGCGTGACGTTTTCCTCGCGTATGTCGGAGCCGCTGGAGGCGGGAAGACATCTGTTACGCGGTCTCTGCAAGCCGGGCCAACTGGACGCGAACTTTGAAATCCGTGTTGAACCCGAGGCGGCGACAACGTCTTCCGATCCGAACATCCCTGCCGTCTGGAGAGTGACGACGGCGGGGAAGGCGACCGCGGCGGGAGCGTCCTCGATCCTTAAGCCACTCATACCGGGGACGCGCCTCGTGGTGACCGTTGGCGAAGCGGCGGGCTTCTTAGACGGAGCAACGTTCGACGGGAATGCCGCGACGACCGAGACCGTGTCCAAGAGCAACTCCCTCGCGGCGCAGTCGGGGGCTTTGAAAGTGGTGGCGGTTTCGGCCAGCGTGAGCCAACTTCCCGATGACGTGCTTGCCTACGACGGAGTGGCATTGGTCGTGTTGGCGGGACCGGTGAAGCTGGCTGGCAATCGAGCAACAGCCCTACGCGATTGGATTACGCGCGGCGGGCGACTGCTGCTGTCGCTCCCCCAAGACACGACCTCCGCACGCGACAGCCTCGCGCCGATGTCCGGTTGGCTTCCGGTGACGATCTCCGACGAAGCGATTGTCGTGCGCGAGTTCTCCTCACTCGAAAGCTATGCGGGCCGCAACGTGCGAGTGCCGTTCGCTGGCCGGCTTTCGATCCCGCAGATTCGGATCACTCATGGGTCGCTGCTGGCGGGAAGTCGCGACAACGCCTTGTTGGTCCGCGCACCGTATGGTCTTGGTTCGGTCACTGTACTCGCTCTCGACCTGACTCAGCCCCCGTTGAACCAGTGGGTCGGAGTGAACTCGCTCGCGCGACGGCTGCTCATGGACGTGGTTTCTTCGGAGAATATGGGGGACGCGAAGTCGGCCAAGAATGCGCAGCTCAGTTCGACCGGCGTGACCGATCTGGCGACTCAACTGCATGCGATTCAAGACGACTTCGCGGGTGTGACGCGCGTCTCGCCGTGGTTCACGATGGGATTGTTGGGACTGTTCCTTATCCTAATCGGGCCGGTCGATTACGTGTTGGTGCATCGACTGCTTCGCCGGCCACGCGCGACGTGGATCACATTTCCTGCTTGGATCGTCGTCGTGGCGACGGTCGCTGCGCAGTGTGCCGCCGCATGGAACGGAGGGGCGCTCCTTGTGAACCAGTTCCACTTCGTCAACGTCGATGTCGAGACGTCCACCGTGCGCTCCCGACTGTGGACCAACCTGCGAAGCCCCGTCACAACCACGGTTGCGAGTCTCGAAGCTGCGTTCACACTGCCGGGATCGACCGAAGAATTCGCTTTGAGACAAAGCCGTGCTTGCTGGACAGGAACTCCGGAAGCGGCGTTCGGAGGGATGTATCGACCGGCGGGGATCGACATCGGATGCAGCAGCTACACCCTAGTGAACGACGTTGGGGTGAGCCACCCCACACGTGTTCCTGCCGCAGCAGTGCAATCGTTACCGCTGGTGCAGTGGACCTCGAAGGAATTGCTCACCGAAATGACCGGCACCGCGACGCTCGTCGAGAGCGAACTCGTTACCTCCGGCACGGGGCGACTGACAGGCACGGTAACGCATCGACTGCCGGGAGCGATCGAAGATTGGTTGCTCGTGTTCGGCAATCGCGTCTATCGCCAGAGCAAGACCCGCGACGATCCCATGACAATTCCCTTGGCGACTCGGCAACTGTGGCGTGTCGAACAGCCCAACGTCTTCCAACGCGAACTCCGTTCATATCTGACCGGCCAGATCACGATTGCCACGCTCGAGGGAGCAGGTCAGCACGCCAACATCTCTCACAGACAAACTCAATACGAACCGCTGTCACTCGACGCCGCAAGTTTTGCCCGCGCGTTGACGTTTCACGAAGAAGCGGGGGCTACGAAATACACGGGTCTGACCAACCGACTGCTGGAGGACGAAGACCTGTCGCATTTGGTCCGATTGGGTCGAGCGGTCCTGTTCGGTCGCTTGCACGGTACGGCGAGTTCGTTGACGTTGACCAACCCGGTCGTCACCACGAGTGAGAGAGACTCACCGGTGAGCCAGTCCAAAACATGGAAGCCCGATCGCGAATGGACTTTCGTGCGACTCATTCTGCCTGTGACAAAAATCAGCGAACCGACTCGAGAATTCGAGAGCTTCGACCCCAACAAACCCAAACCCTAACAGACGGCTAACAGCGAGTTGAAAAAGTCCTCGCAGCGTTCGCGAGCGACGGCGGCGATGTGAATCTTTCGAGAAATACGTCCCTCGCTCACGCTGTGGGTGACTTCAATTCTTTTTTTTAACAGACGGCTCATCGTGTCTGAGCGAGCAGATCGTAGGTTGCGTAACATCTTCGGAACGCACATTTGGCTTGGCACCCAGTTATGAAATCAGAAGACTTCTAAACGGACTTCGCAGCAAACCAAAGTAACTCCCAAAATCGACGGTGCCCACGCACGACAACGATTGAGAACTCAGAGTGGCACGACGGATTCAGCACAGTTCTGACGCTGGGCAAGAGATCGCCCAGACACACTGCAAAGGCTTGCGACTTCCCCCATGATCGAAACTCGCCAACTCACGAAACGTTACGGGCACTTGATCGCCGCCAACGAGATCAACCTTTCGCTCAAGGAAGGGGACGTGTTTGGCTTCATCGGCCCCAACGGTTCCGGCAAGACGACGACGATGCGCATGATCGCCACGCTGCTCAGCCCCGACTATGGCGAAGCCTATGTCTGCGGTCAGTCGATCTACACCAACCCACGCGACATCCGGCGACTCGTGGGTTACATGCCCGACTTCTTCGGCGTCTACGATGACATGACTGTGATCGAGTACCTCGAATTCTTTGCGGCGGCTTACCGCATCAATGGTCCCAGCCGACGCAAAGTCTGCGAAGACAAGCTCGAACTTGTGGACATGGCCTTCAAACGCGATGCGATGGTCAACCAGTTGTCGCGCGGCCAGACCCAGCGAATCGGTCTCGCTCGAACACTGCTGCACGAACCGCAAGTGTTACTGCTGGACGAGCCAGCCAGCGGACTCGACCCGCGCGCACGGATCGAGATTCGCAACTTGTTAAAAAAGCTGGGCGAACTCAAGAAGACCGTCATCGTCTCCAGCCACATCCTTCCCGAACTCGCTGATGTCTGTACTCGCGTCGGCATGATCGAGAAGGGCAATCTGATCATCGACGACTATGTCGACGAAGTCATGCGCAAGGCACGCCAGCAACTCATGCTGCAAATCCGCGTGAAGACTAACCAAGACCGAGCCGCCGCATTGCTGGCCCAACACCCGTCGATCGACAAGATCGATATTGTGAAGGGGACCATCGAAGCGACGCTTAAAAAAGAGGCGCTGGACTACAGCGACCTGACCACCGTGCTGGTTCAAGCGGGCTTCCAAGTGACGCTGTTTCGCGAAGAAGAAGTCAACTTGGAAACGGCCTTCATGGCCCTGACCAAGGGGCTAGTGCAATAGGTTCGACAATTGAGTTTGGATTCCGTGACAGGACGAAATGTCACAGTGAACGGGTCCGTCGGATTGGGGTTTTCAAGATTGGAGCCGCTTCCTATAAGCCGCCGCGAACACGATCAACGATTTTCTGCAGATTGTGAGTTCGGTTCATCTGCGTGTCATGAGGGGAGGCCACGGTCATGAAGTGCCCGCGTTGTAAATGTGATGATGTTTACTCCAGTCACAGCGGTAATGTGGGAGTCATCTCGATCCTGATGACCGCCGTGCGCTGCCATCGCTGCTGCTATCAATTCTCCGTACCGCGTTGGACCTCCGTACCGAGGAAGCCCGTCGAAAACATCGGTCAGCCCGTGAGTTCACGCCGCGCCGCTTAATGCGGCAATGCGAGGATGTTTGGCACTGGTCTCCTGCCTGAACCAGAGAGCAGGGTCGAAGGTCTGCTCTCTGGATTTTCAACACGGTTGGATTCGGCGCGGCTCGTTTCAACAGGACTGACGGAGAACCGGGCCATCAATCGGAGGTCGCTCGCATCGAGGAAGATCGTATGACCGCCGCGCGGACACTGCGCATGACACTGGCCTACGACGGAACGAACTATTGTGGCTGGCAAGTGCAGCCCAACGGTGTCTCGTTGCAAGAGATTGTCGAGCGGGCTCTTTCACAGTTTACACATGAACCCATTCGCGCGGTGGCTTCGGGGCGTACGGATGCGGGAGTTCATGCGATCGGACAGGTCATCAGTTTTGAAACGGCCTCAACCGCGCCGTGTCGTGCATTCGTGCAGGGGCTGGCCATTCATCTCCCCGATGATGTCGTCGTGCGCGACGCGGCCGAAGTGCCGACGGGCTTCCATGCGCGATTCGATGCGAAGAGCAAGTGGTATCGCTACGTCATTCACAACAGCGCCATACGTTCACCGTTTCTGCGGAACAATGTCCTCTGGCAACGCAGCCATCTGAGCGAAGTGGCGATGAACGCAGCCGCTGGTGTCTTGGTGGGGACTCATGACTTTCGCTGCTTTGAAACGAACTGGCCGAATCGTACTTCGAGTATTCGGACGATTTTTCGTTCGCAGGTCACGCGTGCGGCGAGTTGGCCCATCTGGGAACGCGAGCCTGCGGACAATGCCAGCGACGATTCGGTTTCAGGAGCCGAAGCTTCCGGCCCGTTCCTTTGTTTTGACGTGGAAGCTAATGGGTTTCTCTACAACATGGTGCGAGCCATCGTTGGTACGTTGATACATGTCGGGCGAGGCCGTTGGACGGCGGACGACATGCGGCGCATTGTTGAAAACGGCGACCGGTCACTCGCGGGTGAGACTGCGCCGGCGCAAGGCCTGTACCTAATGCGAGTCGATTACGGTGCGTCGGTCGGAGGATAGATCGGCTGATGTCGGTAGGGCGTTTCGAGCGTCAAAACGCAGAGGGCCGTCAAATAGAGTCGGCCCGCTTTGTCCGCGTACTCTTCCCCTTCACCGCGCGGAGAGTTGGGGTTCCAACTACCGCGAGTGTCCATGCCGGGCTTGGTGCCGCCACTCGTGACTTGGTTCTTCACGATGGCCGAACGCACGGCCAAGTTCCAGCGTTTCCACTCTTCGCCCCCCAGGTTGTGCAGCATCTGCGACGTGTAATACCAGCCGTAAACGTTGCGACGACCGTCCGACCATGACGGCAGGCTTTCATCCGCTGTGACGTACTTTACGCCCGCCGTCATCTGCTGGAAGTTTCTCGGCCAACCGAGCCATTGCCGACACAGGAGCGCTTCGGCAGTCAACGCCGCCGTCGCCTTGTTTTCGGGCGACGACGGTTCGTATTTGTAGCGAGCCGAGCCAGCGACTTGGACCGAATCCAGAAACAGTGAAGCACGTTCAAAGTCTCCCGGTGGAACCTCGATCCCCGCCATGCGTGCCGTGTGCAAGGCCATCAATGCCCAACCGGTGACGGACAGATCGCCGCGACTTTCGCGAAGTAACACGCGGTACTTCCACCCCCCCACGATCGGATGTTGAGCCGTTAACAGATAGCGAACGGCCTGTTCTGCGGCGGGCTTTAATTCGTTGTCACTCGTGAGCGCGAGGGCTTCGCAAACCGCGATGGTCGCCATCGCGTGAGCATAGATTGACGGTTGCCGTCCCTCTTCCTGTCGTTGGTCATGTAGGTCGCCCGTGGCGGGGTCTTGTGTTGCGAGGAGCCACTTCAATCCTTTGGCCACCACTTTGGCGTGATCGCCGGTCTGATGGGTATTGCCGTGCCCGAGCAGCGCCATCAGCGCGAGGGCCGTCGCGCCGGTGTCGGTCTTGATCGTGGACAGTCCCGGATCGGGATAGCCCTGATGCAGTTCCCAACGACCATCGCTTTGTTGCTGTCGCGTCAGCCAGAGCAGTCCCTGCTTAATGGCTCGTTCAGCATCGGGGGTGCCGCCGATGCGTTCGAGGCCCCCTGCGCGCAAGCCCGCGCCACGACCTCCCAATGAGTTCCCGACTCCGACGGGATTTACGCCCGGCGCGGCGGTTCCGCCCGTCTCACCCGGATTCGTTGTTGCGGCAGTGGTGGCTTCGTTCCGCTTGGTGGAAGGCGCTGATTCGATTTCGAATGGCTGCTCGATCTCAAATTTTCGACGCGGAGCCTTCGCGGGGCCGATGTATTGCGGAAGCCAGGTCGCACTGACCGGTTCGCCGTCGCCCGAGGATCGCGGCTGAAAGACGATGAACGTCAATGAGGCCAGCAACAAGCTGTGTATGACGAAGCTCACGAGCAACCCGCGCCCCCCCCGTTTGATCTCACGCTGGAGCCAAGCCAGCCACGACTCTTCCTGAAGTCGCGCGGCCAATGACTCCCACTCCGCTCCGAAAAAGAGTTTTCTCGCCACCTGGCGCTTGCGGTTCGCGGGAGGTTCGGGAGACGACATTCCACGTGTTCTCGGAACTGAGGGGCGTTTTCGGGCCAGCGCATCCACAACTGTCGGAGTTTATACCGCACGCGGTCCTGAGTGAGACGTTTCGGGCGAGCCGTGTGCCGTAAGGCCACGGGTTTCTTGCGGTGTCGAAGCACCCGCAGCCTCACGGCACCCGGCTCACCTCGATCATCAGATTGATGCGCCGGTCCCTAGTGCCCCCGCCACACTAAATCTTAGGGGTAGCCGAACTCGTGAGAGTTCGGGAATTTCTGAAGTCTCACGACTTCAGCTACCCCAACTTTTAGCGTGGATGAGACGCTAACCGATCAACGTTGCAAAGTGGGAGTCCTGCGTTTGTCGCAACCGCGACGCCTCAGAATCATTCGGAGTCCTTCTTCACGCTCTTCTTCGCCACCTTTTTGCCAGTGGCCTTCTTCTTGACGACCTTCTTGGCTGCGGCTGGCGCGGCCTTCTTGGCGAAGCGACCACGTCCCCCTTTTTTGGCCGGACCTTTCGCGGCGCGGTCTGCCAGCAGCGGGATGGCTTCTTCCATCGTGAACTGCAGGGGATCACGGTCCTTGGGGATCGTGGCGTTGACTTTGCCGTGCTTCACGTAGGAGCCGTACTTCCCTTCATAGATGCCGACCGGTTCATCATCGTCAGGATGCTTGCCCAGTTCCTTAAGTGGCAGGACGGGGCCTTTCACTTTTTTTTGCGAGATCAATTCGAGTGCCCGCGCGAGATCGATTGTCAGCACGTCATCGGTCTTGCCGAGTGACGCGAAGACTTTTTCGTGCTTTACGTAGGGACCGTACATCCCGACGCCCGCATTCACGACGTGGCCGGTCTCCGGATGACTGCCCAAGTGGCGAGGCAGGCTAATGTACGCACACGCATCTTCAAACGTGAGCGTCGAGGGATCACGCGTTTTGGGAACCGAAACACGCTTCGGTTTCGTGCCGTCTTCACCCGCTTCACCGAGTTGCAGGTAGGGGCCGAATGGGCCGATGAGCAGGAAGATCGGCAGGCCCGTCTCCGCGTGTGTACCGAGCGATTGAGGCCCGCGCTGCTTGAGTTCGATGAGCTTTTCGGCAATCTCGTTGGTGACATCGCCCGGTGCCATGTCGGGCGGCAAGGAGGCCGTGACCTGCAGGCCGTCGCGTTCGGTTTCGAGGTACGGGCCGTACTTGCCGACTCGAATGCGCGGTGTCAATCCGGCGAACTCCAGCGTGCAGGCGGTGCGTGCATCAATGTTCGCTTCCTGCGTCTTCACCTGTTCATCGAGTCCATCCGTGCCCGAATAGAACTGCTGCAGGTATTCGAGGCGGTGGCCGTCTCCATTGGCAATGTCATCGAGGTCCTGCTCCATCTTGGCTGTAAAACCGAGATCAACGAGCTTGGAGAAATAGTTTTCAAGCAACTTCGTCACGGCGAACGCCGTGAACGTGGGAATGAGTTGATTGCCAGTCTTTGTCACGTATTTGCGGTCTTGAATCGTACCGATGATTGAGGCGTAGGTACTCGGCCGACCGATGCCGTCCGCTTTGAGTGCGCCGACAAGGGTGGCTTCTGTGAACCGCGCGGGGGGCTTGGTTTCGTGGCCGACAGCGTCGAGAGCGTTGCAATTGAGCGTTTCTTGTTCGACGAGCGGCGGCAATGCGGATTCAGAGTCGTCGAGGGCGGCCTCCGGATCATCGACTCCTTCGACATAGGCTCGGAAGAAACCCGCGAATTCAACATGGCGGCCTGTTGCCCGGAACTCGGCCTCCCCCACGTGAATGATCGCCGTTTGAAAGCGAAGCTGGGCATCCGACATTTGCGACGCGACCGTTCGCTTCCAGATCAAGGCATAGAGCGCGGCCTCGCGCCCGTTCAAGCCATGTTCCTCGGCCGTCTTCATCTCGGTTCCGGCCGGGCGGATGGCCTCGTGGGCCTCTTGAGCGTTCTTCGTTTTGGTCGTGTACTGACGTGGTTCTGGGCTGAGGTACTCGTTGCCGTACCGAGTGAGTACGCAAGAGCGAGCCGCTTTGAGCGCCTCCTGCGACAGGTTCACGCTGTCGGTTCGCATGTAAGTGATGAGACCCTCTTCGTACAGCCGCTGAGCGGTCTGCATCGTCTCTCGCGCGGACATCCCGAGCTTACGGTTGGACTCCTGTTGCAGCGTACTCGTTTCAAAGGGAGCGGACGGCTTGCGAGTCTGCATCCGCGTTTCGACTGCCGCGATCGTCCAAGGCTGCGTTTTGAGACGCTCCTCAAGTTGCTTGGCTCTGGTCTCGTCGAGCAGCATGGCATCGACGCCCTCTTTCAGGCGACCGGTGTGTTCGTCGAAGTCCTTGCCGCTGGCGACACGTTGACCTCCGATGCTGTTGAGCCACGCTTCAAATGTCGCATTGGACTTCGTTGCCAGAGATGTCTTTAGATCCCAGTACGATCCCGACTTGAAGGCTAGCCGTTCGTATTCGCGCTTCACCAAGATGCGAACCGCAACCGATTGAACTCGTCCGGCGGAAAGCCCTGGCGCGACCTTCTTCCAGAGCAACGGGCTGAGGCGATAGCCATAGAGTCGATCGATGACACGCCGCGTCTCCTGCGCCGAGACGAGGTTCGTGTCGAGGTCTCGAGTCTGTGTGATCGCTTCCAAAATCGCTTCTTTGGTGATTTCGGAGAAGACCATCCGCTTGACGGGAACTTTTGGCTGAAGCAACTCAGCCAAATGCCAGCCGATGCTTTCCCCTTCGCGGTCTTCGTCGGTTGCGAGAATGAGTTCGTAGGACTCTTTCAACGCGGCCTTGAGTTCGCTGACGAGCTTTTTCTTTTCCTTGGGGACGATGTAGAGCGGCTCGAAGCTGCTGGTCACGTTCACCCCGAGGTTGGACCAGCTCTCCTTTTTGACTTCGGCCGGAATCTCGCTGGCGCTGGACGGCAGGTCACGCACATGGCCCATGCTGGCCATCACGATGAAGTCGCTACCAAGATAGCCGCCGATCTTTTTGGCTTTGGCGGGAGATTCGACGATCACCAGTCGCTTGGTTGGTTTGCCTGCCACTGGGACGCTTCCAAATTGAGAGGACGAAACAGAGAGAACGAAC
>JAYTXB010000932.1:0-11352 GCA_043743205.1 Schlesneria sp. | reverse complement strand
GGCGCGCGTCTCACGCGGACCACTTGATACGCCACCACACCGGTCTCGACACTTGGCTCATCCAGCCCGCGATCGACCTCCAAATACTTGTCGAGAAAGTAGTCTCCCAACACCGCCACACGACGACGCGGAAACTGATCGAGCAATTCATTTAGACGACTGAGTTCCATCGAGTCTCCAATTCCAACGGTCAGGAGGCAGCGTGCCGAGTTTGTCGCGGCATCACGTGGTTTGAGACGATGGACGTTGAGCCAACACGGTCGCAGCCCATGCGGCGTCTTCGTCGGAGAGGGACGGGACGAGTTCTTCGGTGTAATCAATGTCGTCGAAGTAGCGGCCAGTTTCGTAGGTGGTATCGATCAGGGCTTGAAGTTCGAGCAGGATTTCTTGGTCTGTTGATCGCAACGGGATCGGGATTGCGGGGAGGCGTTGCGAGAACGGAAGACAGCAGGCCCAACTTTTGTCGGGTTCGGAAGCGCGGCTGACCCACGCGAGGTATGTCGTTCGTGAACGGAGTTGCAATCGTTCGATCGGCATGACCGAAGCGCGGTCTCCGGCTCGGGTGAGATCAATTTCGACGAGATTGATGCCCGCCGCGCGACACTCCACCTGCTTCTGTCGATACTTCTTCCGACCGTTTCCGCGCCGCTTGTTGGTCGGGCTGATGAACTCGATCACGGTGACAACTCGGCCGTCCGATCGGGCGTCGCGAATTTCGAGAAACCGTTGCTGGATGTCGCGCTTGCGAGTCGAGACGCAGACCAGCTCGGCCACTGCGCCTCCCGATGATTCCGCGTTCCGCAGTCCCGGTTGGTTTGTCCGCTCAAAAACCGAAACATCCGGCTCGATGCTGCGAACATCGACACCTTCATCGGTGACGATCGCTCGCACTTCCGTCCTCGCCATCAGGCCTGGTGGTAGCACACGGTTGATCGCCTCGCGCGCGTAGGTGACCAGCGTCGAATGCACATCCGACCAACGAGACTCCAGATACGGGTCCATGCCAGGGAACGGGCTTTTCATGAATCAACTCCAACAGCGGGAAGGCCAAGTCGCGAGGCGATTGTAAGGCGAGCGGCAAGAAGAAATGTCCCTGTAGGATGGGCACTCTTGCCCATGCCAGCTGGAAGTCAGAAATCCGGACGGGCAAGAGTGCCCATCCTACAGCGCGGTCTGACAATTTCTGCCGCTCGCCTTAATGCGCGTGACCATGTTGATGGACGTGAATCTCACCCGGTCCCTCACCTTGGCCGTGTGTATGGCCCGGTTCCAAATAGCCAATGAGGAAGGCCAACAAAACACCAAACAGTAGCGCGAGCGACAGTCGCATTCGGTCATGGGCGTGGAATTGAACTTCGGGCAGCAGGTCGCTCAGTGAGATACAAAGGAAGACTCCCGCCGAGAATGCCAATGCTCCGGCGAGTATCACATCGTGCGCGGCACCAAATTGTTGCAGTCCGAGATAGAAGGCGACCGCACCCAACGGGCACATCAGCGCGTAGCCGAGATTCACGAGGTTTCTGACACGCACCGACCAGCCGCTGGCCGCCATCAACGTGGTGATCGACAGGGAGTCGAGCGGCTTATGCAACACGACTCCCAGAAACGTTCCCAGACCGAGTAACCAAGCCTGATTGCCGCCATGTAGCGCGTCAGCCTTTACGTTGGCCGCCAATGCGCCCCCGTCAATGAGTGTGTGGATCGACAGCCCCAAGAAGATGCCAACCCAACTGGCTCCCTGCGCGGGGTGATGGCTGTGTTGGTGGCCCGAATCGTGGCCATGGTCGTGCTTCGCGAGGCAATCCTGGTCGTGATCGTGGTCATGACCGCAGAGATGATCGTGGTCCGAATCCGTGGCCACCGGCTCATGATTATGGAAGTGAAACATCCGCAGCATGAAGAACGTCGTGAGCAAACCGACCATCAGCCAACCGACGCACCAGTCCAAGGCATAGGCATGACTCTGACCATTCCCCGCCATCGCCTCGACCGCATGAGGCAACTGATGAAAGATGGCTACTCCCAACATCAGTCCACCGATCAGACTGACGAGAACCTGCATCCGCGAATGAGTCAGCCTGATGAGGGACGGAAGATAGCCGCCGAGCAGCGACGACAGCGCAATCAGGACGCAGTAAATCGAAAGCAGTGTTGGGGGCCACCAATTCATATCTAAACCTTCAATACAAACGTCTTGGGGAAATCTTGTACACGATGCCGAACGCTCGCGAACGAGGTCTCGCGCAGCCCCAAACAGAGTCGTTCTGTGCAGAACGCACCAGAGCCTCTTCGGGCGATGGACGTAACAGTCGGTTGAAAAATCACCGCAGAACACGCGGCTCGCTAAGGCGAGCGGCAGGAAATGATTTACCAACCCGAAGCGTGAGCGAGGGAGTCTCTCAATGGACTCCCTCGCACACGCTTCGGGTTGATCTGGGGAAGTGAACTCATGCCGCTCGTCTAACCGGTTGTCCTCTGTTTTTCAAAGGGCTGGTAAGCCCTCCGGCTCTGCTCCTCAAACATCAGGGAACGGGAGTCCACCGCTTGAAAATGTGTCGCTCTTGGCCGTGTCGCGCAAGATCCAGATGGTCGCACACGGACAAGCACGCCCCCGCAACGGAGTGAACACGGGAAGTTCAGTGAAAGCCCTTCCGACGAACCAAGCTGTACCGTTCCAACGCTTCCAAAATGATCGGGAACGCAGTCTTGGCCGAGGTCAACTCGTCCACTTCGACCGCCTTCCCTTCGAGCATTTTGTAGTCTTGAAAGAACCGACGAATCATCGCCAATCGGTGCGGTGGGAGTTCGTCCGCCTCCGTGAACGAGTTGAATTCGGGGTCTTTCGTGGCGATGGCGAGAATTTTGTGATCGCGTTTGCCGCAATCGACCATCGTCATCAAGCCGATGGCCCGCGCTTCCACCAGCGTCAGCGGATCAACCGGCTCCTGACACAGCACCAGTACGTCAAGCGGGTCATCGTCCTCAGCCAACGTCTGCGGAATGAAGCCGTAGTTCGCGGGGTAGTAAACCGCCGAATGCAGCATTCGATCCAACCGCAACATGCCGGTTTGCTTGTCGAGTTCGTACTTGACGCTCGATCCGCGCGGAATCTCGATTACGGTCGTGAACTCCCCAGGCAGGTTTTCACCGGGGACGACATCGTGCCATGCGTGAGTCATGCAAACGGTTCCAGTTTTTCGCGGAGAGGGGGACGACCAAAGAGAGGTTTCGATGCGGCTCGGGCGGGAGTGTAGCAGCCGATTTCGTCACCGCAAACAAGGGTCTGCCAATCAACGACTGGAGTTCCGTTGTTGGTCTTTCACCTTCTGTCGTAGCTCACGCTTTTGCCGCTTACTCAGTCCGCGCATTTGCTCAGCAGTCAGCCCGTCGTCCAAGCGATATGACGCATCGCCCTCGCTCGACTCATCCTCGTCATCCGACACATCAACCGGGTTGGAGGTCACCGGCTGAGTGGCACGACTTGGCTCATCAGGACGCTGTTGCCATGACTCAGCTACAGGCTTCTTCTGCGAACCCGCCGAGGCCGAAGTAGTCACGGCACTTACAGAAGCGGATCGTGTTGATCGAACAGGTACTGGCGGTGCCTCGACTTCTTCTGTGGATTCGTCCCACTCACCCTCGTCAGACGACTGATCCGGTTCTGAATTGGCCTCATAGGAGTCGGCGGAATCGTTGTCGTTGTACTCGTCCTCAAGTTCATCCTGCTCTTCATCGTCATCGTCATCGACCATAGTAACTCGCGTGCGAGGCTTAGTGACACGCTTGGCCGCCGGTTTACGTTTCCGTTTGGGAGTCTCCTCCGGGTCAGCCACCTTCCGGCTCCGCCGCCTTGGCTTGGCTTCAGACTCTTCGGCAGCCGCAGACTTGGGTCGCCGTGTGAATAGGCGACTCACTCGACTCATGGCATAACTCATGAGTTGCAGAGTCCCTTGAACGGCACGCTGTAGTAATGATGAGACTTGCAGGTCGCCACTTTCGGGAGGATCAGGACTGACGTAGGCCACAATTCGAGCATGCAGCCACAGCCCCATAAACAGCGTCCCGACGGCAAAGAGCGGTACGATCAATCGCACCGGTCGATACCAGTTTTGGCTCACGAGTTCGGGCGCAAACAACTCAAGGCCCGCCGTCGCCAAGCTCAGCAGCCAAGCTGTTCGCAGTGTCCATGTCGTCGAACGGCCTCGCTGAACATCGCGATCAACCAAGAGCATCAATGGGATCGAAACCACACAGGCAGGGAGCAGCCAGGCGACCACGCCGCCACGCCACGGCAACCACTCGAACTGCGCGATGATCTCACCGAACAAGCCGTGAGCGTTCGTGAGCGAACAGAAGGCGGCACTTCCGAAAACGACTGCGGCCCACGGCCAGACTCGATAACGACCATCAAAATCGAGCTTGCACTGCACGCGATACCACGCGATGAGTACCGCCATCTGGGCGCACAAAAACCAAAGTGTGGCTTGGACAAGTCCACCCAATATTGGGCGGTCCCCCAACAGCAACTGCTTCGTCAACGGAGCCAACTCCGGTCGAAACGCCGTTGGGTGAGTCAGCGCAAAAGAGACGGCGATCAGCAGCAACCCGAGCATCGCTCCGTAGGTCCAAATCCGCCATTCGTAAAAGGGAACCCAAGGCGCGGCCGCTTCGGATCCCACGAGCTCCGATTCGACTCGACCCGATGTTGCAAAGCCTTCGAGCAGTTCGTCGTTGGCAGGCGCACCTTCCCCCGTGACAGCCAATCGGCGTCGACGCCTATCATCGAGAGACTTGGAGCCTACAGACGGAATAGCCATGGCTCGCGAATGCCATCCTTGGAAATGCTGCTCTGCCACGAGCAGACCGTTGAACAAGTCACCCGCAGTGTGAGCGAGGGACGGTGGTGTTGCGAGACCGCCGAGAAAACGTTCCTCGCTCACGCTGGGGGTGACTTAAAACTCGCTGTATTCAACAGCCTACTAAGGCGTTCACTGAGCGAACCGCAGTTCGGCATCCCGCCAACAACCGGCTCCACTCCGTTGTCTCACATCGGTGAGGAGTCCGCTTCCTCTTCAGGGGAACTCTCTCGGGATGATTCATCCGCCCGAATTGCCCAAACAAACTGAATTGACTCGATTGGTCGCCCAATCTTGCCCTGATTCGCAGCAACAAACTCAATGCGGAATCGAACTCTGACTTGTCCTTGCACGGAAGTAACAAAATTTATTTTTGGAGGATCAGCTTGTCATTTTTGGTGAGCCTCAAGCGATACATCTCCTCGCCGTGAACGATCAATACCTCTTTTTCACCAAGTAGCAAGCTGGCAGAGTTGATCTTTCTCAGAGAATCTGGGGGGGAAGACTGGGGTTGCAAGTAATTATTAGGTTGCTGTTTGCGATCAAACTCACTCACTGGGGAGTCTCCATTTTCGGGGACATTGAATCCCGCCGAGTTACTTCTGCGGGTGAAAAGAATTCCCTGAATTTTTCAGCAATGACGCTTGCTAAAAATCAGTCTAGGAGACAATAATCACGACATTGAGACTCAGTGTCAACTATGTTGTCGAACTGAAACTCTTCACCGTGATGCTCGCCAGCCCTCCTGCCAGCAATGCAAACGGACTCTTTGCCCAGCCGATCGTCGGCCGGGCAACCACGTTTATCCCCCTTGGCTGGAGGTTTGAAAATGAATCGAATTCGCTGGAGTCAATCGCACCGTCGCGGCTTCACACTGATCGAGTTGTTGGTGGTAATCGCCATCATTGCCATCTTGATGGCCCTGCTCTTGCCCGCCGTCCAACAGGCTCGAGAGGCGGCCCGTCGAACGCAGTGCAAGAACAATCTGAAGCAGATCGGCTTGGCGCTCCACAACTATCACGACAATTATACGGTGTTTCCGCCAGGAGGCAGCTATCGCGTTAGTGTCACGCAACCGGCCGGTTGGTCGGTTCAAGCCAGACTTTTGCCGTTTCTCGATCAGGCGAATTTGCAGAACCTGATTGATTTCAGTCAGCCCTACAACACCCAGCCCGCCGTCATCTCGACCCGCCTGGGCGTATTCTTGTGTCCGAGCGAAACCAACGATCGGGCCTATCCGGATAACGGTCTGACGTACTGGCCGTGCAACTACGCGGCGAATTACGGTGTCTGGTTCCTTTGGAATCCGACCAACAATCAATTTGGGACCGGAGCCTTCGGCCCCAACAGCAGCACGGGAACGCGAGACTTCACCGATGGCACAAGCAATTCGGTCGCGATGTCGGAAGTGAAAGCCTGGCAGTATTACCTGCGCGATGTCGGTGGAACGCCTACGATGCCATCGTCACCCAGTGGCGTCACCAGTCTGGGCGGCGCGCTCAAGAATTCGGGACACAACGAATGGGTCGATTCCCGTGCCAATCAGACCGCTTTTACGACCACCTTCGTTCCCAATTCCAAGTGCCCACACAACGATGCTGGCACGATTCGCGACGTCGATTTTGTCAGCAGTCGCGAGGGGATCAGTGCGACGGCTGAAACATTCGCCGTCATGACCTCGCGCAGTCATCACACCGGTATCGTGAACAGTCTGCTCATGGACGGGGCCGTGCGTTCGATCTCGGAAAACATCGACATCAACGTGTGGCGCGCGTTGGGAACCCGCGCGGGCGGCGAGGTTGTGGGCGAATTCTGAGCCATCGTCTTCGCCGTCACCAGTTGTCTTCCGAGCGGAATCAGATCCCGCGTTCCCTAAACTTAAACCACCCGTGTGACAAGGATCCCCTTCTGATGAGTCAAAACGCCGTTTTTCAATCTCCCGATGTCCTCTCCCGCGCCCGACGCCGAGCGTTTACTTTGATCGAGTTGCTGGTTGTGATCGCGATCATCGCGGTCTTGATCGCCCTGTTGTTGCCTGCCGTCCAGCAAGCCCGTGAGGCTGCTCGTCGAACGCAGTGCAAGAACAACCTCAAACAAATGGGCCTGGCGTTGCACAACTACCACGATACTTTCAATGTTTTTCCACCAGCTCTTTGCCTGACCCTTTCGGGTGCTGATTTTGGCCAATGGGGACCACAGGCACGGCTGCTCCCGTACTTGGACCAAGCGAACCTACAAAAACTGATCGACTTTTCACTGCCATATAACACGCAGCTCGCAGTGGTGCGTACCCGTATTCCCACGTACATGTGTCCAAGTGAGCGCAATGATCGGGGCAGCGTGGAAGATGGCATCGATCAATATCCAATCAACTACGCGGCCAACTTTGGAACATGGATGGTATTCAACCCCGTAACGGGCCAACCCGGCGACGGTGCGTTCGGGCCAAACAGTCGTTTTGGGACTCAAAGCTTCGCAGATGGCACAAGCCAGTCTCTCGCTTTCAGCGAGGTTAAGACGTTCCAGGCGATCATCAAGGGAGGTGGTAGCCCCACAGCGATACCGCCAAGCAGACCCCAAGCAGTGAGTGGTTGGTCCGGCGATTTTGAGTCAGACAACGGCCATACGGAGTGGGTCGAAGGTCGCGTTCATCAGGATGGCTTTACTACGACGTTTGTGCCGAATTCCCGAGTGACCCATGTCGAATCCGGCCAGACATACGACGTGGATTACACGTCCGTTGAAGAGGGCGACTCGACAACGGATCCAACCTATGCCGCCATCACTTCGCGCAGCCACCATGTGGGGATCGTCCAGTCGCTATTGGTTGATGGAGCAGTTCGCTCGATTTCCGAGAACATCGACATCAATGTCTGGCGTGCTTTGGGAACTCGCGCCGGGGGTGAAGTCGTAGGCGAGTTCTGATCGCCGCTCACCGTGCCGCATCGGACGCAGAGGAAGCCCCCGATACTTCAGAGCCTCGGGATGACAAGAGCATCCACGGTTCCCGCAGCCGAACCAGCCATGCGACTCCAAAGTAGGCGGCCGAGCCAACGACGAGTGGCAGCGCCAACTTGAGTCCTCGTGATGTGAGGCCCCCGTTGCCAGATTCGCCTTGCAGCAGCAGCCAACACACCACAGCCATCGCTCCCGCAGCGATGGCTGTTTTTGTAAGTGTCACGGTAATTTCGGACCAGAGCAACGAGCCGACTCGTCTTTGCAGCAGCCAGGCTGTGACGAGGCACTGAATCGCGGCGACCAGTGCCGTCGAAATAGCCAAGCCTCGGCCACCCAGTGGCCAGATCAGGCTCACGTTCAGAACCACGTTCAAGAGCAGCGCTCCCAGCCCGACATACATTGGCGTGAGGCGATCCTCGACGGCGTAGAAGCCGCGTTGCAAGATCAACAGCCCGCAGTACGCCCACACACCCGAGCCATAGCACGCGATCATGTCGCCCGTTTGCCGAGCGTCCTCCGCGTCGAACTTGCCGTACTGAAAGAACAGCGTCGCGAGCGGATGAGCCACGAGAACTAAGCCGACACTCGCCGGGATGCCAATCGCCAGCACGAGCCTCACGCCGAGAGACAGGTCGGCACGCAGCTTGTCCGACTCACCACGTTGAGCGTGCATCGTCAACAAAGGAAACAGGACCGTTCCCAGCGCGACTCCGAACACACCAAGTGGGAACTGATATAGGCGCTGTCCGAGGTACAGCGCTGTCGCAGTCCCCGCTGCCAGCGGATAGGGGGGCGATCCCGGTAGAGGCATCAGTGGGCCGCCTCCCACCGGTTGCGTGAAGCCCCACGCCACAAAGCTGTCGAGGACCGCGTTGATCTGCGTAATCGAGAGACCGATCACCACCGGCAGCATGTCACGTGCAATCTGCCAGACTCGACCCAAAGCCAGTCGCCAATCGCTCCGATAACCGAAGCCACAGCGAGACAGTGCAGGCAATGGAAACACCAATTGAAGTCCACCCGCGACGACCACGACGAGAGCCGTCACATAGATCTGATTCGTTGCGTCCGGCCACAGTGGGACGAGACACCACAACGCGGCGAGCCATGCCACATTCAAGACGACCGGTACGAGAGCGGGCCACAAGAACTGACCGAGCGCGTTCAACACGGCGCTCAACTGAGCCGCCAGACAGATCAAAATCACATACGGCAGCAGCAACGCGGTCAGGTTGCGCAGGAGCCGGGCCTGATCGCTCAACTCGAACACCCAACCGATCCCCCACAGCAGCCCTTCGGTCACAACGGCGCCACCACACAGCACGGCCATCAGGACGACGAAGACCGCCCACATCGTGCGTGCAGCCGATTCTTGACCCTCCTCGTTTAACTCCTTCACGAAGACCGGTAGGAAAGCGGTCGTGAGTGCCCCTTCGCCGAGCAACACCCGAGCGAGGTTCGGCAATCGAAACGCCACCGTGAACGAATCGAGAATCGGCCCGGCCCCGAAGATCGCCCCCATCGCCTGATCGCGCAGCAGCCCGAGGACTCGACTGACAATCGTGCAGAGACTGACGACGCGCAGATTCCGAGAAACATTATGGAGCGAGTCACTCAAGATGGGATGACACCGGCAAAGAGATGGAATCGACTGTTCGATCGCAAGAAACGGTTCTGGCCGGAAGATAGGCGAACGCCTGAAAACCGTCGAGACGCGCCGCGACGACGCACCAATCATTTTGGGATGTTCGCGAAGAGCATCAATCCGCTAAGGATCAGGGCCGCAACAACTTCCCGAACTCAAGTGGCTCGTTTAATTGCGTGGGCAACGCCCCGCGCGTCGGGCGATGTTAGAAACGGGTGTTCCACACGATGCGCGGGACGTTCCCCACGCGGTTAAACTCACGTTCCAGATCCGGAAGTGATTGCGGACCCATTCCTCAGCCTCGCCCGTAGTGACACCGCAGCAGCACGACTTCGGTAATCCTTTCACGTGTCGCTTGTCGATCGAATCCACTTCGGGGCGGAGGGGGGTTCGTGATGGCGGAGTTGATCGAGCAATCGAGTCGGCTCGGCCTCGACGACGAACAGTCGGCGATGTTCCGCCTTGCAGAAGCCGTCGGCGATCGCGCGGTCGATCATGGCGACGAGCGGATCGAAGTAACCGGCGACGTTGAGCAGCCCGATCGGCTTTTGATGCAGTCCGAGTTGAGATCACGTCAGCACCTCGAACAACTCTTCAAACGTCCCGAGTCCTCCCGGCAGCGCGAGGAAGCCGTCCGCCAGCTCGGCCATCAACGCCTTGCGTTCGTGCATGTCGTTCGTCACACGCAGGTCTGTCACACCGGTGTGCAGCAACTCCTTCGTCGCCAAGAACTGCGGGATGACTCCAATCACCTGGCCACTTGCCGCCAGCACCGCATCGGCGATCGCCCCCATCAGCCCGATACTGCCACCACCATAAACGAGTTTGATCCGCTCGACGGCCAACAACTCTCCCAGCTCACGTGCCGCGCGACGATGCACCGGGTTCGAGCCGGAACTGGAACCGCAGAAGACACAGAGTCGATGCAGGTCACGCACGTGGATTCATTCCTCAAGAGTTTGTCGCGGCAGCTCACTATCCCAGCTAAAGCAGGATGATAACATCGACCTTCATGCAACACGCTTTGATCTCGATCCGTCGTCTCCTCGCGACCACGTGGCCTTCGCTGCTCGTGGCGGTGGTGGCGTTGATCAGCATCGTCGTGGCGATTGATCCGGCGGGGAGTTATCCGAACATGCCCGAGGGACCGGGGCTGACGGTCGATGAGATATTCAACGTCGAACAAGGGGTTTTGCTGGTCGAGCAAGCTCGGGCATTGGGGTGGTTCAATCTTGTTCCCGGCACGTCGGTCGAAGCATTCCAGCCGAAGAACGGTTACCTGCCCGATCACCCTCCGCTGGGACGCTATTGGCTCGGTGCCCATCATCATCTGACATGGTGGCTCGCGCCGCCGTTCGATCCTGAGGGATTCTGCGTGACGGCGTGTGCCCGTACGGGATCGGCCACCGCATTCGCGCTGACGGTCTGGATGATCGGAGCGTTTGTTGCGTTCCAACATGGCGGGTGTCGGCCCTCTTCTCTGAGGACTCCGAGCGGAGGACGTGAGTCCCTCGGTTCTTCGAGTAACCAGTCCGCCACAGAATCGGGGGACTCACGTCCCTCGCTCGAAAAGTCGGCGCGGTTTGGGAGTGGTAGTTGCGATGGGAAATGGGCCGGTCTGTTCGCGAGTCTCGCGCTGGTGCTGATGCCGCGCGTCTACGGACACGCGCACATCGCGTCTCTCGAAACGATCACGAACCTGACGTGTACCGCCGCTGTGCTGGCAGTGGCTGCGTGGTGGAGCGGTGCCGCGCCGCCGTCGCGTCGCGTCGCGCTACTCACCGGCGTGGTGATGGGCCTCGCGCTGTTGACGAAGATTCAGGCGGTCCTCATTCCGATCCCGGTCATCGCGTGGGCGCTGTGGCGTTGGCGGACGAAGGCCATCGTGCCGCT
>JAYTXB010000931.1:0-8962 GCA_043743205.1 Schlesneria sp. | reverse complement strand
ACCTCCGGCAATGAGCGCCGGGCCGACTTGAGGCCAGTGGTCGCGGCCACCGGTCTTGGGATTGATGCGTGGCGTGCGACCGAACTCGCCCCACGCAACGATCAGGGTGTCGTCGAGTTGCCCTCGTTCATCAAGGTCAGTGATGAGCGACGCGAGGCCGTGATCGACGATCGGAAGGACATGCCTCAGGCGAGGGAAGTTGTCGCTATGCGTATCGAAGTCGCTGATCGATAGGCTGACACAGCGCACGCCCGCGTCAAGCAGTCGCCTCGCCAACAGAAACTTCTTCGTCGCACCGGGGTCTTCGGAAGTCGTGTTCGGTCGGCCACCAGTAGCGGTCAACGTGTAACGGTCTAACACGCGCGGGTCTTCCTTGCGGAAGTCGAGTGCGTCGGAGAGATCACCAGACGTGAGGATTCCGACCGCCTGTTGGGTAAACCGGTCCATCGCTCCCATCATGCCGGCGGAATCGACCTCGCGGCGAAACGTGTCGAACTGAGCGAGCAACCGCGTGCGATCGGTCAGCCGGTCGAGGCTGATCGTGCCGTCGAGCTTCAAACTGACGGAGTGATTCGCGCCGAGGCGCGCCAGTTCGTTCTTCATCCCCGGCTCCAGCTCGCGCGCGAACAGGTGCGAGATGTCGGGGCGAAACGCTTGGTATGCCGGGCCGAGAAAGCCGGGCCGGGCACTGTTGCGAACGAGTGCTCGTCCCTGCATCAGGTCCACAAACGCCGGAGCCACGTCCGCCGTTGAGCCTTGTAACTTGGCAACCACCGAACCCAACGCCGGTCGCCCACCCAGCGATTGCAGTGACTTGGCCTCGAACCCCGACTGGCACTGAAACGCATCGTGCGCCCCGGCCGAACCAACCAGCGACCGGACGAAGGCGACTCGATGTGCAAGACTCGCCAGCTTCGGCAGCAACTCGCAAATGGAGATGCCGGGGACAGAGGTCTCAATCGGCATGAATTCACCGCGAATCTCTGCGGGAGCCTCGGGCTTCAAGTCGATCGTGTCGAGTTGCGGTGGTCCGCCATCCAGATGCACAAACACGACTCGCTTTCGAGTGGCACTCGCTCCCGCCGCCGCTCCCGCCGCCGCTCCCGCTTCCAGTAGCCTCGCCAACGAAGTGACCGCTCCGCCAAAGAGACTCGCTTTCAAGAAGCCACGCCGCTGCCGCCCACACTCACCATGAAGCCGAGAATCCGCGTCCGCCATACCGTCACCTCGTTCCAACAGGATCGACCAATGCGACGGGAATCTAGCGTGAAAATTACCCGGCGTCACTCCGGATACGCTTCTCCTCCAAGAACGATTCGTAACGCCATGCGATTTTGCTCTCGCATGATCCATCGAAGAACAAGGCAATCGTATGTAGAAACATCTCGATCCACTTCATCGCCCTGATCTTGGGATAGCAAATCGTGGATGACGAGTCGTACGAGATCACCGCGACCCCGCCGTTGCTCGATCTGCCAGCGATCAATGGCTGCACGATCACCATCGACGCGGCGGGTTGTCAGCAGAATGTTGCGGCTCAATTCACTGAAGCTGATGCCCGTCCATATCGACAGTCCGAGCAGCGTCGGCTCAAATGACGCGACGTTGAAGGGTCGGCTACTGCGTTCGTCGGCAAAAGCCAAATCAAATTCCGACTCAAATCCTCCCTCCGAACCCACGAAGATCATCTCATGCGATTCCTTCTGTTCTTCTTTGCCGTCGTCGTTTTTGTCGATTCGTCGTTCGCTCAACAGCCTCCGTATGAGATCTCGTTGCCCGCCGATCCGCCGTACTATCGAGTGCGTTACGAAGGCTCGGAGAGAGCGGGTGAGTTGGTCTATTCGGTGAGTTACACGCTGTGGGTTCCGCCAAGACTCAAGACACTGCGAGGGCTCGTCGTGCACCAACATGGCTGCGGCGAAGGCTCATGCAAATCGGGACAGACCGGTGCACACGATTTTCACTGGCAGGCACTCGCGCAGAAGCACGACTGCGCGTTGCTGTCTCCCACCTATGAGCAGCCCGACAAGGCCAACTGCCAACTCTGGTGCGATCCGCGGAAAGGCTCCGATGTGGCGTTTCAGAAGTCGCTGACCGAGCTGGGAGTCAAGTCAGGTCATCCTGAACTAGCCACCGTGCCGTGGGTCTTGTGGGGACACAGTGGCGGCGGTCATTGGGCGGGAGGCATGGTGATGTTGCATCCGGAACGGATTGTCGCGGCCTGGTTGCGTTCGGGTGTGCCGCCGCTGAAAGCTGTTGAGAGTCAGCCGACTCCATACAGCATTACAGAAGCCGCGTGTCAGGTGCCGGTGATGTGTAACCTCGGCACCAAAGAGGGAGTCACCGTGAAAGACGGACGGTTCTCCGGAGTTTGGCCGGGAGTGGAAGTCTTCTTCCAAGAGTTACGTGCGAAAGGAGGACTCGTGGGAGTCTCAGTCGATCCCTTGAGCGCTCACGAGTGTGGCAATCAACGTTACCTCGCCATGCCGTGGCTCGATGCCTGTCTCTCAGCCCGTCTGCCCGCCACGAATCGCGAGCCGTTGAAGCCCATGCCGACTCAGACGGCGTGGATTGCTCCGCTGCACTTGGGTGAAGTTGAGGTCATCGCTCCCGTACCTGCGGCAAAGTTTACGGGTGCGATCGAAAAGTCCGTGTGGCTCCCGAACGAAGCGATCGCCCAAGCGTGGACGCAGTATGAGAAGGACACCGCCGTGATCGATACGACACCGCCACCAGCTCCGACGAACCTTCGCGTGAACGGCAACAAGTTGACCTGGGAAGCGGACGCCGATGTCGAAAGCGGGATCGCCAGTTTCATCATCGAACGCGACGGCCAGTTCCTCGCCAACGTGCCAGAGCAAGGCAAGAACCCGTTCGGTCGCCCCCTCTTCCAAAACCTCCAATACAGCGACACTCCCACACAGCCTCTGATCCAAATGCAATTTACCGACACCAAAGCCGAAGCCAGCAAAACGCACAAGTACCGCGTCATTACCGTGAACACCGTCGGTCTGAATTCGCGATGAAGTGTCTCCGGCCGCTCATTGGCGATGCGTGGCTGGCCGTGGCGACTCGCGTGATGACCTTGGGCGGCTTGCTTGAAGGGGGGCGCTTCGATGGCAACGAAAGTTGTTGCCACAATCGTTTCCTGCACACTCGGGGCGGTGTCCTGCCTCCTGCCAGCATTCTGCGGTCGTGGTGGATTCATCGAGGGCGGGACCGTGTTGGTCGGATGGGCACTGATGGTGATCGGAGCACTCCTGCCTCCGATCACTGTTCCTTGATTCGCCAGCGTGGCCTGGTTCGAGTCACTCCGCTGAAAATGGCTCGGCCGCATGGGCGGGTGACTCTAGCGATCCCGCCGCGACTATGTTCCACAAAAGGTTTGATACCGGTCATCATGAGGCGGTGGCTCTCGATAGTAAGCCGAATCAACTCTCGTCTCATACGGCGATGACAACGCTGACAGAAGTCGATGCAAAACGGCGAGATCGTCTTGCTCCTCGGCGGCGGACAGGGCTTCTTCAACACGATGGTTCCGAGGAATCACGGCAGGATTGACGGCCTGCATTCGGGTGTAGACTGAGGTCATCGGCTCACCTTCACGTTGAAGTCGCTGTTGCCAACGCGAATGCCAAAATTGAAAATCGGAATCCCGATACCGTTCGGCAGTTTCTAGGCCCTCCGACAGGTCACGGTATGTGTTTGTAAAGTCGGCTCCAGAGGCTTGCATCCAGTCGAGCAGTGATTGAATCAAATCCATGTCGTCGGCCTCGCCCGTCTGAAGCCCCAGTTTCTTTCGCATTCCGGCGAGCCAGTACCCTTGGAACAGAGTCGCAAATTCGCCGAGAGCTTCTGAAGCGATGGCGACCGCCTGTTCCCGGTCAATATCCAAGAGTGGCAACAGCGCCTCGGCAAATCGGGCGAGATTCCCATGCGCAATCGAGGGTTGGTTGCCGTAGGCATAGCGGCCCGTGTGATCGATCGAACTAAACACAGTATCAGGGCGATAGACGTTCATGAATGCGCAGGGGCCATAGTCGATGGTCTCCCCGGAGATCGCCATATTGTCGGTATTCATGACACCGTGAATAAACCCGACCATTTGCCAACGAGCGATCAGAGCGGCTTGGCGATCCATCACCGCACGCAGAAACTCCGCATACTTTCGCGGAGCATCGACCAACTCGGGAGTATGCCGCTCGATCGTATAGTCGGCCATGACTCGTAACTTTTCGGTCTCCTGAAGAGCCGCCGCGTATTGAAAGGTTCCGACCCGAATGTGACTGGCGGCGATGCGCGTCAAAACGGCTCCACGCAAGGCGGATGCGCGGTAGACCTGTTCACCGGTGGTGACGACCGCGAGACTGCGCGTGGTGGGGATGCCGAGCGCGTACATGGCCTCGCTAATGATATATTCACGCAGCATCGGCCCCAAGGCAGCACGGCCATCGCCGCGCCGCGAGAAGTGAGTCTGCCCGGAACCCTTGAATTGAATATCAACCAACTGGCCCGATGGCGTCCGATGCTCGCCCATCAGAATGGCTCGGCCATCGCCCAGCATCGTGAAGTGACCGTACTGGTGCCCGGCGTATGCCTGTGCGATTGGTTGGCAACCGTCCGGCAAGACCTGACCGGCGAAAAGGTTCGCCACAGCTTCCGATGTGAACCCGCCGAGATCGAGTCCCAGTTCGTTCGCCAGCCGTAAATTGAGTATCGACACTTGAGACTGCCGCACCGTTGCGGGGCGACCCGGCGCAAAAAAAACATCCGGCAGCCGTGAATAAGTGTTGTCAAATCGCCAGCCAACGGCATCGTGATCAACGTCAGAGGTGGTCATCTCCGCTCCTTCAAAGGTACTCAGCTCAGAGAGCATCCATTATCGACTGTGAGACGGGCAGGCTGAATACAATGGATTGGATCGCAGGTCGGAATGGTCGGGTTTATATCTTCGGAAGTCGTTGATCTAAGTTCGAGTTGCACATCCCTCTTGCCGACGAGGGATGCGGCACTTCCGAATTGCAGGTACTCGCTTTATTTAGGCAACGCGACGCTCAATCGGCATCACCGGTCCGCCGACGTACGAGCGGACTTCGATCGTTTCACGTCGCTCAAAAGAATTTGAGGTTTTCGTCCTGAGTAACTCCCAGCGAGAATCTCTTACTGTAGGCGTGATCGGCAATGTTGGCGAATTCTCGTAGCGCGGTGTGAATGTGTTCGGGTCGAATGCGGACGCCCTTTTTCTTGTCACAAACGAGCGTCTTTGGATCAACTGAGATTTGGAACTGCTTCTCGTCGGTGGCTCCAATGACTCGGTTTCCCTTGATGCCGCGGCCGAGGAACATGATCGAGCCGATGGACCAATGGTCTTTGCCGTTGCCGTTGTTGTAGGACGGTGTGCGGCCCATTTCGCTCTGGGCGATGACCACGAGTTGATCGCGAATCTTCAGCTCTTCGGCACGACGCATCAGGTAGGCGATCCCCGCGAGGAATTCGGGAATCAGTTTCATCTGGTCGGGGTCGTTGTTCGCGTGGCTGTCGAACTGGCCGATCGTCAGATTCGCAGAGACACACACGCCAGCCTTGAAGGACGCGAGCGCGATCTCAATCTGCTGACCGAGCCGTTCCTTCGGGATTGAAGCTGGGATGAACGGAGTGATTCGCTCCAATGCTTGGGAATTCACTTGGGCGGAGTACAGCATGTTTTCGGCTCGCTCGACGCGCGGCAGTCGTGGGTCGGCGGCCGTGGCCTCGTGCTCGGTCAATAACGCGCGTTCAATGCGGTCGAGAGCGAAACGATCGTGATACGGAGCTTGCTCGTTCCCTTCCACCGCGTCGGCATTCGCGAGTTTCTTCAGCGAGGGGAGATACGGCACACGCGACATCGCGACGAGATTCCCGGTCGCGGAATAGTTGCCGAACGTCAAAAACGAAAGCGGACAAGCCGGTCCCTGACAAGCCGCGACGAGCGCGGCAAACGTCGGGTACGCCAAACTATCGAGCTTTCCGGTCGCCATGTACCGCGCGCCGGGCGAGTGATTGTTGACCGAGTAATCCAATCCGTTGAGGACCAACAATTCGTCGCCGAATTCGGCGTAGAACTCTTCGTTGCTCAAGCCCCCTTGTTTGTGCTTTTCGGTGGGCGCGAACTTGTGATTGCCGCGAGTGAGGATGTCTCCTGCTTGATAGAGCCGATTGATCCCCTCGATCCCCTTGGGGTCCATGAGGTAAGTCGTGTCCCAACCACCTGACGCATTGAACACGACATAGAACGGGCCTGCGTAGGCGTTGTCTTTCGTCTCCGCTCGCGAGGAACTCGGAAAGCGAAACGGCATTGCCAAACCAAGACCCGCCAAGCCACAGAGTTTGAAAAAGTCGCGGCGCGTTCGATCACTCATAAAGGAACTCCCGTCGGCGCAGCAGGTACGTGAGCACGCCGCGCCAGGCACGGACGGTGTAATGCGGATCGGCCGGCGCATCCGGGATGTTGGCTCGGCAGAAGTAGTTTTCGACGTTCTCAAAGCGACCTTGTGCTTGAGCGTCGGCGACGATCCCCGCGAAGAGATCGAACGTTCGAGAGACCTCCGGTGAATCGACGGCGTCGTGGCGGCCAAGCACCAGCGCGTGCAGATGGACGACGGCACGACGGATCGCAGTGTCGGTTTCCGGTGACGAGCCAGGGAGCACGCTGGGTTCGATGTCGGGAAACAAACGCCGCTCGGCGAGTGGGCGAGCAAAGTCGCGCAATGTCTGTCGGCAGGCGACGTCGTTGGAGAGCGTGCGTTGGATCGCGCCCATCGCACCGCTCGGATCGGCGGCTCGCTCCGTGACCTCCTTCGAGTCGATGCCGCCGTAAAGTGCGCCGAGCTGATCGTCCAGTTTGCCCCAACGTTCGCCGAAGATGGCCTTCACTTTTCGTTCGATCTGCTCCGGCGCGAGCATGCGGGCCAGCCCAATGTCGTCGAGCTCGGCGCGTCGTTCAGGTTTCGCAGTCGCTGAGGCAAGACCATCCGCGCGGTAGAAGTCGGAGACGACCCAATCCTTGAACGCGACCTTGAGATTGAAACCCTCCTGAGCGAAGTGAGCGGCAATCGCTTCGGTCTGCCGACGCTGTTCGGCATAAGCTCGTCGCTGAGCGGCGTAGAGCGGATCGTCAAGCTCCTTCGGCGGCAGCAGCACCTTGCGGCCGGTGAGGAGGTAATAGACGTGCTCGACCATCGCGACCGCGAAGCGCGGGTCTTTCGCCGTTCGCTCGCCGAGCCATTGCATCGCTCGCCAACGTTCATCGAGGGGCAAGTCGTCGCCCTCGAAGCCGGCTCCGAACATGTCTTTGAACCAACCCTCTTTGCGTTTGCCGTAGGTCGCAAAGTTCGCATCGAACCGCCAGTAATCCTGAAACAACCCGGCCACCGGATCGAGCGTCTTGTGACAGACGACACATTCCGACGCCTGCATCGTCGGGGTTTCGTATTTGGCCGTGACCGCCGCGGCGTCGGAGACTCGCGCCGCGAGTTCCAGCACATCGACCCCCAGAAAATGCTGGTAGTACATCCGCGCCCGGAGCCGGTTGCGATTCGTCTCGGTCGTCGGGTATCGCGTCAGGTACTGAAACGTGCTGAGCAAGCCGGCGTGCGGATAGAAGCCGGACTCGGAATCTTGATTCTCCGATTTGCTGCGGCCGACGAGTGCTTTCAATTTCACCGGGACGAACTCGGACAGATCGTCCGGGTTTTTGAACTTGTCCTTCAATTCCTCGAAGACGCCGTACCCGCGCGCCGAATACGGCGAGACCATGATGTAATCGGCTGTGACGATTTCCGTGAACGGCCGGCCGTTGCGGACGATGTGCTCGATGAGCTTCATCGGCTCGCCGAGCAATGCCTCGCGATATTGCCCCGCGATTTTCCACTCGGTCCGCTGCCGCTCGTTCTTGTCGGCAATGTGGCTGAGGTCGTACTTCTGATACCAAAGCCGCGTTTTCTCGAAGTGCTCGTAAGCGAGCACGGTGGCATCCGCGTTTCCATCAATCCCCAGCGTCAGAAAGATGTCGTTGAACCCTTCGCGGAGCCGATCATAGAAGGCATCCTCCTTCATTATCTCTTCGAGAATGGGCGGCAGCGCATTCAAGCCTCCGTGGGAAATCGCCGCGAGTTCTACTTTCGTTGGCAACCGCCCGACCAACGAAAGCGTGACTCGCCGCAGCAACCGTTGATCGTCCACCATGACGATCCCTTCGAAAAACGGAGGCGCGTTCTTGTCGATCTCGGCCGCACCCGGCGCGGCCGTTGAGTCATTCACTCGGCGCACAAACTCGGCCAGGATGCGGAAGCCAGTCGAATCTCGCTTGAGGATGTCTTTGCCGCCGTGATCCAGTCCGCCGGTGACCTTTGCCAGCATGAGCGACTGATGATCTTTCTCTTGCAGTCGCGCCATGCGAGTTAGCGCATCGAGATTGTGACGCAGCGCTTCGTCCTGAGCAGCCCCCTGGCTCTTCTGTGGATCGCGCAGAACAAACCGGCTGTCCTCCGCATCGCCACCGAGCTTGTGACACGTCAGACACGATTGTGAGCCGACCTTGGCCCAAACCTCGTTGAGGAAGAAGCCATCGTTCGCGGCAGCAGTCGGGAAGCCACCGTTCTTCTGCGGTTCTTCTCCGGGAGATTCCGCCGCGAAGTACATCAACGCCGAGAGCGTGAATAGCAACGAGCGTGCGGGAATGAACATGGGCGACTCTTCTAACCACAGGCTTTCGAGGACTCCTCATTGCCAACGCATCTGGCGACACATCGGCCGCGAGCAGCTTATACCTCACTTGGCCAAAGATGAGACACTGGCGAGCCGCATGCCGTGAGGCTGCGGGTTCTTATACCTTACGCGGGAAGCCGTGTCACATTTTCAAAGGTCTGAAAGTTGAGGGTGATCAGTGAATCGAGGGCGGGTTTGTGAGTTGTCGGGAGTTGTT
>JAYTXB010000930.1:0-3246 GCA_043743205.1 Schlesneria sp. | reverse complement strand
ATCAGTAATTTACTCACAGATCGCATTGATTCAGCGAAGCCTCTCAGAACCTCCAGCCATTTCTATACGAGACCCAAGATGTTTTCATCTTGGGTCTTTTTTATTGCTCAACCTGCGATTCGGCGTGGTGATTTTACGAGGCGCGAAATGAAGGATTTGAGGAGAGTTTTTCCGCGATTGCGGTCGTAGTGGGCGAGGTAGATTGGTAATTGTTTTTGGGAGAGTCCGCGAGATGACCGCTCAAGGAGCAGAATCCTTTCATAGTGTTGACGCGGACTTTGGAAAACCAATCGCGGTCGTCGTCACAAGCATACTCCTTCTTTCCGTGATGGACCGTGAGGCGTTTGTTGCCCCCATTCCGTCAGTCGCGAATAGAGGTCGTACTTGTCGGCATGAACCGTGGTACCCAAGGTAATCGTCGCTTTGAGAAAGAGTGCGATCGTCGCCTGTTGTAGTTCTCCAACATTTGAAGCACAACCTTACCACTCCGTTGATTCAATCCCTAAATCGGCGGTTTCTCTTTCGCAAGTGTCGTACTAATTTAGGAAGTTGTGATTGAGTGTTGTCGAGCGGGGGCGGTCGGTGGTTTTGAAGTCTCGCTTGGATTGGCGAAGGCGGCGGAGTTGTTGCAGGTGAGTTACCGGCAGGTGACGCAGTTGTGTAGGTGGCTGTAGGAGCGTGTCTCGATACCCGGAAAACTGTGGGGTCACGATCGAGCAGTCACAATATGCGGGCGGCATTGGGGATACAGAGACAGGCTTCTAGGCTCGCTGACAAGACCCAGCCCCCAAAACAATTGGGCGTGACCGGCATTCCGGCGTGTGATCAGGCGGCGTTGTGGGGGTGGAGGCGTTTGGTTTCTTGAGTGATTCGGAAGGTCTGGTAGGACTCCCAGTCGCCGTTGGTGTGGATCGTGCGCAGGTCGAGCATGGCTTGGGTGCCGGAGATTTTCCAGCACATGCCCGTGTGTTCCATGCGGTCTTTGATCAGGTGGCGGAGTTTTTGTTTCTTCGTGCCCCCGAGTTTTTGAAGGGTTGCCTGACGGCGCAGAGCGACGATCACTGACTTCGTCTGGCCTTGCAGGACGCGCAACAGGCGTTGGCGGACGAACGCGTTCGCCGCCGCTCTGGCCTCGGGGTGGAACAGATGTGCCGCTTCCCACAGGCGCGGCAGGAAGTTCTGCAGGTCGAGGATATCGACCGTGTGCGCGTCGCGCGGCAGGTCTTCGTCGCGGTCTGTTTCCAGCGAGCATTGGCCATCGCTGAGGTTCACGAGGATCTGCTCCGGCTTCCGGCGCAGCGCGATGTCGTCGCGCAGGGACTGGAAAACTGCACGCTGGCCGTTGATCTCGGCGAACTCGCCCGCCACGTTGGGGACTTCGCGTTTCAGGCTGGCCCAGTAGCGTTTATGTTGAGCGACCGGCGGCTGGAGCTGGGGTCGATCGACGTCGCGGAACAGCGTGGCCACGAGTTCCCCCGTCGTCCGCACGTGTCGGTCCACCGAGTACGTGCAGACGACGCAGGCCATCTTCTTTTTGTTCTTCTTCTGTCCCTTCGTAAGATGCGCTCCCGGCGGCGGCGCGTCGGTCGGCCGCACCATCGGGATTCCCTTGTTGTCCTCGGTGACGATCAGCAACTCCCCTTCGGTCTGCGGATCGGGAGCCGATTGCTGCACGCGAAATGCCGACGCCGACTCGGCCATCTGTCGCGAACCGCTCCGAACGCCTGCTCGATCCCCAGCAACTGGTCCCACTCTTGAAGCAGATACGAGACCTCACTGGCGGGGAGCTGCAACCGCTGATCGGTCGGTGCGAACTCGATCGCCTGCCGCTCGTCCTCAGCGTACACGCACCGCGACAATGTGAACTCGCCAAAGACCGTCAACAACCGCTGCCGATGCACAACGGCGAATCGCTTCAGAACCCGCGTCTCTGCGGAACTGGCAATGGCCTCCGCATTAGCTGCGGCATCGGCTCTGGCATCGAGACTTGTGTTCAACACCGTGACCTCCTTCCCACGATCGCCATTGCCGATCGCAGTCAGAAACGCCCCGAACAGTTGTCGCCCCAACTCCAGAACCTTGCGAAACAACGCCCGCTCCACGCTCTCCAACTCCAACCGCACACCATCGACATGGAGTTCCCCCCCCAACTTTCGCGACCATGCCCAAGCCTCCTTGCAGGAACCACGAGGATCGTTTCACAAACCCCGTATTTCCCCAAAGCGGCGTTTTACGCCACCCCAATCTCACAAAAAAAACGCCCCGAAATGCCGGTCACACCCCCAGGGCCAACGCGCACCTTTGGGGGGCCTGTGGCGGTTTGGGGTGACGTGCGCGCCGGGTTGTCATTTTGTATATCAGTCTCCGTGTGGTTGTTCGAGCAACGATTCACGGAGTGTGGGCGATGGCGGATGGAATTCGGTTCGGGCTGGATGAGGTGCTGGTTCATTTTTCGGAGTTGGAGGATCCGCGATCGGAGGTCAACCTGCGACATCCCTTGGGCAGTGTCGTGGTCATCTCGCTGATGGCGGTGTTGGCCGGGGCGAGCGGGCCGACGGGGATCGCCAAGTGGGCTGCGATCAAAGAAGAGCTGCTGACCAAACTGCTGCCGCTGCCCAACGGAGTTCCTCGCAAGGATGTCTTTCGGCGCGTGCTGTCGGCGTTGCGGCCCGAGACGTTTCAAGTCTGCTTCGCGAACTGGTTGGACTCGTTGCGTGCGGCGGCAGCGGCGGAGACCGGCATCACTCAACCGATCTATGCGATCGACGGAAAGACGTTGCGACGGAGTCACGACCGGAGCAAGGGCCTGGGGGCGTTGCACTCGGTCAGCGTGTGGGCCAGCGACTTCGGCCTGAGTTTGGCGCAGGTGGCGACGGACGAGAAATCCAACGAAATCACGGCAATTCCCGAACTCTTGAAGCTGGTCGATCTGCCTGGCGCGATCATCACCATCGACGCGATGGGGACTCAGAAGGCCATTGTGGACGGCGGTGCCGACTATGTTCTCGCGCTGAAGGGCAATCAGGAATCGCTCCACAACGCGGTCGTCGCGTATGTCGATGAACAGATGCAGACCGACTTCGCGAACATCGGTGCGCGACGCCACATCACGAAAGAGACGGGGCACGGTCGCGCAGAGATTCGACATTATACCTTACGCGGGAAGCCGTGTCACATTTTCAAAGGTCTGAAAGTTGAGGGTGATCAGTGAATCGAGGGCGGGTTTGTGAGTTGTCGGGAGTTGTT
>JAYTXB010000929.1:0-1413 GCA_043743205.1 Schlesneria sp. | reverse complement strand
TCGTGCTGCCCGACGGCTTTCGTAATCCGCGCGTGGCGTTGCCGGGTGTCGTGGTCGTGGAAGGTCCGTTGTGCAGAAGTCAGGAAGTAGGAGTCAGGGGGCAGGAGACAGGAGTCGCTACGTTGAGTCGATCTCTGTCCCTCCACCTTCCACCTTCCACCCTCAACCCCTTTCCCCTCATCGTCGTCGTCGATGACTCCGAGTTCGCCGCGCGGACGCTGAACAACTGGCTGTGGGTGACGTTCACGCGGTCGAACCCGGCGGCGGACATCGACGGGATCGGAGCCTTCACCGATCAGAAGCATTGGGGTTGTACGGGACCACTCGTGATCGACGCCCGCATCAAGCCGCAGCACGCTCCGCCCCTGATCGAAGACCCCGCCGTGACGCGACGAGTCGATCAACTCGCCGCGCGCGGTGGACCGCTGCACAAGATCATTTGAACGCCCCCTTGGAGTGCGGTATCGGGCGCTGTTTTGAAGCCCCACGGGACTTGCCCCAATGGCTCGCGGGTCTTTGCACTACTTCAGGGGTAACTTTGGCCAAGTAGTGCCAAGACCTGGATTCCACTGGGACAATCCCGGTCTGGTGAGTTTCAAAGCAGAGCGTTGTCCGATTTCACCGCAAACAATCCGCCCTCAAACTCCATCAGAAAGAAGACTCATGACCGACTTCCATGAAAAGTATTTGCTCGGTCGAGTTGCCGTGGTGACGGGGGGCGAGAGCGGAATCGGCCGCGCGACGGCATTGCGGCTGGCGAGTCTCGGTGCGCGCGTCTTCGTCGGTGACATCACGCTACACGAGGAGAACCGGGCTGAGTTCGCTCGATGCGCGATCGCCTCTCAACGCTGTGACGTGCGTTCGCTCGATGAACTGCGAACGCTGATTGACTCAGCGGCAAAGCAAGCAGGGCGGCTCGACATCTTGGTGAACAACGCCGGGATCGGAATGACGAAGCAGATTGACGAAGTCTCTGAAGAGGATTGGGATGCGTGCTTGGACACGAACCTCAAGGCCGCTTTCTTCGGCTGCAAGTTCGCGTTGCCGCATCTGCGAGGAACGGGCGGCGGCTCAATCATCAACACGGCGAGCAACGCTGGGCTGCTGCCGCGCGTTCACGATCCGGTCTACTCGATCAGTAAGCAGGCTCTGGTTGGTCTAACGAAGAGTCTCGCGCTGTGCCACTCGAAGGACGGCATTCGCATCAATGCCGTCTGCCCTGGTCCGGTCGCAGAGACGGGCATGATGAACGCGGATCTCGCCAAGTCGGCGGATGTCGAGACGATGAAGCAGCAGTTCATCAGCGCGAGTCCTCTGGCCCGCGCGCTGAGACGCATGATCTCGCCGGATGAAGTCGCGCTGGCGATCGCCTATCTCGCCAGCGACGCGGCCGCGATGGTGACGGGAACGTGC
>JAYTXB010000928.1:0-1400 GCA_043743205.1 Schlesneria sp. | reverse complement strand
AACAACTCCCGACAACTCACAAACCCGCCCTCGATTCACTGATCACCCTCAACTTTCAGACCTTTGAAAATGTGACACTGCTTCCCGCGTGAGGTATAGCGGCGGTGAAGCCGTGGCCGTTCTGGACTCCACCACAGCCGCCGCTCGATGTCACGCGGGAAGCCGTGAATGACGCGGCCGTGTTTGTTGAGGGGCGGTTTGTTGGCCCTCGGTTGCTTTGCTTGGTGGACGTTTGGGAACTGGTGTCGGATGCCGTTCGGGCTGAGATGCTCGGCCTGGCAGATGCGGCTTGTCGGTCCTCAAGTTGTGACGTAAGATAACGACGGGACTTGTCATTTGTCCCCGACGTTACCTGAATCTCTTGCCGAACGCCCTCAATCATGCCGGACACCAAGCGAGTGAAGATTCTGAAGCTGGCGCGGAGTGCGGGCGTTCTGCGGCCTCGCGATTTGGAGCGGGCGGGAATTTCGGGGGAATACCTCAACCGTCTGCATTCCGAGGGACTGCTGTCTCGGCCGAGTCGTGGGCTGTACGTGCTGGCCGAGCGGGAAGTCAGTGAGCATCAATCCCTGATCGAAGCCTGCAAGCGGGTTCCGCACGGAGTCGTTTGCCTGTTGTCCGCCCTGCGGTTTCACGGCCTCACCACGCAATCGCCGTTCGATGTCTGGCTGGCCATCGGTGAGAAGGCGCGGCTTCCCAAAGTCGATTCGCCCGCGCTGCGTGTCGTGCGGTTCGGTGTGGCATCGCTGGTGTTCGGGGTGAAGACGCACAAGATCGGTCGCGTCGCCGTCCCTGTCACGACACCCGCCAAGACGGTGGCCGACTGCTTCAAGTATCGGAACAAGATCGGTCTGGACGTGGCCCTCGAAGCGCTGCGCGACTGTCTGCGGAAGCGACTCGCCACGATGGACGCGATTTGGGAAGCCGCGCGAGTCTGCCGGATGACGAACGTGATGCGGCCGTATCTGGAGGCCATCGCGTCGTGACCAGCAACCCCAAGAACATCGCCGCGTCCGTGAGACAACGCCTGTTGAACATCGCGCGCGAGGCGAAGGAAGAGTTTCAGTTCGTGCTGACTCGGTACGCCCTGGAGCGGTTGCTCTTTCGCCTCAGTCAGTCTCCGCACGGAAGCCGCTTCGTCTTGAAAGGTGCGATGTTGTTTCGAGTCTGGACGGGAGCCGTTCATCGCCCGACGAAAGATTTGGACTTGCTGGGCTATGGTGAGAACTCACCCGACCAACTCGCGAGCGTCTTTCAGGACATCTGTCGAATCGCCGTGATTGACGACGGACTGACGTTCCTCGCCGAGACTGTGACCGCCGATCTCATCAAGGACGGGGACGAATACGAAGGGGTGCGAGTCCATTTCAACGCCTCGCTCGACAACGCCCGCATCCCGC
>JAYTXB010000927.1:0-1375 GCA_043743205.1 Schlesneria sp. | reverse complement strand
AACAACTCCCGACAACTCACAAACCCGCCCTCGATTCACTGATCACCCTCAACTTTCAGACCTTTGAAAATGTGACACTGCTTCCCGCGTGAGGTATAGTGACTCGCCCGCCAAAGGGAAGCGTTTTTCAACAGGCTGGTAGAGCCGCCGAGCGGATCATGCGACGATCCGATGCAAGGCGTCGCAAACGCGATTTGGAACCATCGGTGTTCAGTTGCCTTGAGGCCGCGTCGCTTTCGGAACGTCGTGGCGGGTGATCAAGGTCCGTCCAGCATGGTGCCCTCCCGCGTGGCCAGGCCGAAACTGAATTGCCAGAGGCGGCGAAGGCGGCGGTGTCTGGACTTGGTGGTTGGCGGTCTTCTTCTCATCGCTGTGGCCAGTGCCGACGACTTGCCCGCAATTCGGAGCATCCAAGTCGAACCGACCGACATTGAATTGAACGGCACCAACCGCCAGCAGCGGCTGCTGGTCACGGCGAAGTTGGCCAACGAGCGGCTCGTGGATGTGACGCACCTCGCGCTTGCCGAAAGCAGCGACCCGCGAGTCGTCCGCGTTGAGGACGGCCTTGCGGTGGGAGTGGCCGATGGTGAGGCACACTTGCGAGTGACGTGCGACGGGCTGGAGACATTCGAGCCGGGCCGCGTGCGAGATCAACACTTGGGCGAAATCGGCAACGATTCTCCAGTCGTGTGCGCGATTGACATCGGCCAGAGTGCTCCGCGAAATACGTCCCCGAAACCCCGCGTGATAGAGCAGTCCCTGAACAGCACGGAGACAGGTTTCGATGTCGCGCACGCTCTCGCGAAACCTGAGTTGCCCGAATGCCAAAGACAAAAGCTGATCGCGACACGAGAATCCGCGCGACCGCTGTTCTCCATCGTAGCATCGCACGCACGTGTTGAACTCGTGTCGTGGTAGAGCGCCATGATCTGCGCAAACACCACCGTTTCGACGTACATCATTCACCCCCGGCGGGTTGGAAATCGAATCCAACCCGCCGGGGATTGTGACGGTCGAAGCTGAAGTCGTGCGCGCTCATTTGTAGACTTAGCCCATGATTCGCAAACAAGTTGTTGATAATTCTCGAAACCTTAGCCGGACAGTTCTGACTAACGCCATCAAACACTCCGCCCCACATCGCCGCCACCGCCCAACGCTGGCTGCAACGCAGTGAGCTCGATCGAGTCTCACGCGATCTAGGCTCTGTTTTGAAAGTTCTTAAATCAGTTCGGACAGAAAGAGTCGGAGGAATGCGGTGCGGATCATGGCGAGATAATTGACGGCGTTTTTTTCAAAGCGGCCGAAGACGCGGCGGAATTCTTTCAGGCGACCGATCCGTCGTGCGACCACGTTGCGGCGGCGATCGGCTGCGCGA
>JAYTXB010000926.1:0-9633 GCA_043743205.1 Schlesneria sp. | reverse complement strand
TACGAACCACCAACGTTGCGCGGAACTCAAGCTTGCACCTGGGAACCATGTCTACGTCATGCCAAAACATCTGCGAGTCTTTCTCCCCGACTACGTGATCTGAACACGCACCCACGACGGCTCCCCTTCAGTCCCCTGCCCTTTCGAGGATCGCGATCATGGCCGAAGCACCAATCGACAACAGTCATTCACCACCGGAACCGACAGAGAACCAGCCCTCATTCAGCGCCATCGCGGAAATCCAAGAGGCGCTGCATGGGCTGCGTTTCGGACACGTGACCGTCGTGGTCCACGAGGGAGCCATCGTCCAAATCGAACGACTGGAGAAGCGACGGCTGCGCCCGGTCCCGGCCTGATGCCGCCACATAGGGGCGACGCATCAAGCACTGTCGGATTTTGGTGAGCCGGGTGCCGTGAGGCCCCTGACTTTTCGGCGAAGAATCCGGGGCCACACGGCACCCGGCTCACCTCGATCAGCAGATTGAGACCGCCAGTTGTTGATGCGCCGGACCTTAGGGCCGATTCCACCGGCTGGCTTTAATCAGACTGCGACCTTGCACGGGCGTCTCGGAGAGATTTTTCTGCTCGCGGCACACCCTATTGCTGATCATAATCCCGAGATCACTTCGTTGCCGTTACATGTTCCTACCGCCTGCCATACCTTCAGGTCCACCGAGTCCGAGATAAACCGAGCACTCCCGTCGGCGAACAACACGTTGACCCCGTGTGTATGGCGACTCGATGCCGCGTTAATTGGGAGACCACCACCAGGAATGATTGAGTCAAGAAAGCAACTATTCTTGTTTGGTGTCAGATTGTGTGTATAAGAAGTGCCCTCAGCAGGTCCCCCTCGCCAATGCACGCCTCGGTTGGATGAATAAATCGGTGCAATACTGGTATCCATGCTTTCACAAACGGATATCGCGGAAGGAACCGTCAATGGACTACCAGCTGGCATCACGACACTAAAAATTAACGCTCGCGGCTCCGAGCGATCGACTGCCGATGTAGAAACCGGTGTCATTTCGTCCGGCCCAGAAATCCATTCGGAAAATGCGGCGGTATTCGAGAGCCCGTCAACAACATCAGCCGGCCGAATTGCACAATAGTAGCCGTTACACTCAATAGAGGATTTAAATGTCCCATAGCACATTCCGTAGGCCACACTGTATCTCTCAGGGCCAGCATAGCTTGGACACTGATATAGCTTAATGGTTCCGTTGATATACGGCTGCAACACGTGCAAACCTCCCGTGTCAGTACTGGGCAATACTCCAAAAATCGAACTGTAGATTTCCGTGGCAATTCCAATTTGCTTTAACCGACTGGCACAATCACTACGCTGTGCCGCAGCTCGCGAGGCTTGAATGGCTGGCAGCAACAGAGCCATTAAAAGTCCCGTAATCGCCAGGCCGACCAGCAGCTCCACCAGAGTGAAACCTGCACGACCAGGCTGGCGCAGTGATCTCCAAGTCATCATTGATATCCTTATCAGTTCAGGCCGAGTCAATGCGGAACATTGATCCATCATGACGCATTAATCTCGTTCCCAAGCTCCAGCTTGGCGAGCCACAAGGTTCGAGATCACAACGCATCGACTCGAATACACCAGCCAGCGAAGCTGGAGCTTCAATACCGGGCGTTCCCAAGTTGGAGTTTGGGAACGAGGAAACGAGGAATAAACGAGTAGCAGCGGCCTCCTATTTATGGCATTACCATTAATGTTCCCCCTGCTTGGACGGTCCAGCTCCAATTGCCACCGGAATAGCCTGATGTGATCACCCTTGTCTGATGCATTGCTCCCATGGGTGTGCCAGGCGGTGGCAATATAAAAGTATGAGTTGTTGCGGAAATTGAAGCCGTTGCCGTTCCGCCAGGTAGCACCGTCACGACGGGGGATGTCCCCATGACCGTCCACGCCCCATTCTGATTGTTACCATATCGGCGTTCTGACCACTATATAGTAAGATACCGGTGGCATTGTCGCCGTGTGATCAATCTTTACAGTCGATGTGAAGGTGATCGGTAATCCAGATGTGACTTGCCCCGGAAGGATAGTAAGTGTAATTGGAAACGAGGGGGTTTGTAGTGGAAGTTGTCCGAAGGCGGAGGGGGCATTAAATACGAATGTCGAGAGGACGGTGGCGAGCAGAAGGGGCATGTGACGCATCTGTGGTTCCTCGTGTTGAACAATCCCGTGAGGAGAAAGTCCCCGCGCGTACATGAATTGTACACACACACACAATGTCAAGTTACGGATCGTAGCCATAATCAAAAGTCTCGGCGGCACACGAATGCTTTGCGGATTTCACAACGACCAGCCCGGTTCCTCGATTGCTGTGTTCAAGACAAATGACGCAATTCGACAGTAAACGGGCATCCTGAACTACGTTGCATGCGCTGAATGCTTCTTTGACCGTGGCCTTGAGTGTATCCGGCATCTGAAGAAATGGGACTTGTTTCACTCCGGCCGCTCTCATTGAGCGATCAATTCCTTTGGCTAAGAAGGTACGACGCACACCGGATAATTGTTCGGGGTACTTTTGTAGCCAGTCATTCAGCCTCGCTCGTTGTTTCTCCCAAATGTCTGGACTCAGAACACGTTCTATAACTTCGTTGTCCCATTTCGGCCGTGGTTGTGAGGGCCGCTTCGAAATGAACCATGCCACGCCTGTCAACATAACAACTGCAAATAAGACCCACTTGAATTTCATTGCCATTCTCCGTTTGGTGTAGGTGCGTAGGTCAGACTGTGGCTGATTCTTCAGTCTTGTTCCCAAGCCGGGGCTTGGGAACAAGGAAAAAAATGATTTCTCCAGTTGTTGATGCGCCGGTCCTTAGGGCCGATTCCACCGGCTGGCTTCAATCAGTCAGCGACCTTGCACGGGCGTCTCGGAGAGATTCTTCAGTTTTTGGGGAGGCTGGTGACGACGAGGTTGTCGCGGTGGATGACTTCGGCGTAGGGGATCGCTCCGATCGACTTGGCGATCTCCTCGGAGCGTTTGCCAACGATGGCTTGAGTCGCAGTGGAGTCGTAGTTGGTTAAACCCCGCGCGAACTCGACGCCCTGCCGATCGATCAGCGCGACGACTTCCCCTTTGGCGAAGTCGCCTTCGACGCGGACGATGCCGGCTGCGAGGAGCGACTTGCCCTGTTGCTCGACGGCGCGACGTGCCCCGTCGTCCAGTACGAAGCGACCTTGCGGCGGCATCGTGTAACCGATCCACCGCTTCCAGGCCGACACGCCGTCGCCCTCACCGAGGAACAACGTGCCGATGTCGTCGCCGCGCAGAATCTCATCGAGTACGCGTGGCCGTTTGCCGTTGGCGATGACGACGTTCACGCCGACGGCGGTGGCGGTGTGAACGGCTTCCAGCTTGGTCTTCATCCCCCCCGTGCCGCGTGAACTCTTTGAAGCTCCGACGAGATTGAGCAACTCGTCGTCAAAGCGTTCCACCAGCGGAATGCGTTGGCTCTGAGGGAGCGTCGGGTCGCCCGTCAATAAGCCCTCAATCACGGAGAGCACAATCAGCAGATCGGCCTGAATCAATCCGGCGACCATTGCGGCGAGCCGGTCGTTGTCACCCAGCTTGATCTCCGCCGTACTCACCGTGTCGTTCTCATTGACGATGGGGATCGCGTTGTACTCGAACAGCGTTCGCAGCGTGTTCCGCACATTGAGATAGCGTGACCGATTCTTGAAGTCATTGGCCGTCAACAGCAGCTGTGCCGCGTGATAGCCGTGCGGTCGAAAGGCTTCGTCGTAGATGTGAATCAGATGAGCCTGTCCCGTCGCGGCGGCCGCTTGCAGATGCGGCAGGTCTTTGGGCCGCTCCTTCAACCCGAGCAATCCCATCCCCGCACCGATCGCTCCGCTGGAAACCAGTACGACCTTACGACCCGAAGCGCACAGCCCATGGACCTGTTCCGCGAGCGACGCGATCCGTGCGGCATCGAGCTGATCGTCGTCTGTTGAGAGAACGTTCGTCCCGACTTTGACGACGACGGTGCGCGTGCGGTCCATGACCTCGCGTCGAAGAGTGGCAGCGTTCTCAGTCATGGAGTCGAATATTCTGATGGGCGTTTGGGCGCAGTGGCTGAATTTGAATCTGCCGCAGACTTGGTTTGGCAAGAGTAACGAAAGATATCAAGGGGTCGCGTAGCAACGCCACTCCTGTGAGTCACAGAGTTGGTTGGTCGCGGCGGACTCTGTCTGTATGATCCCCGCCCGCTCGCCATTCCCGCGAGCCGACACTGCGACGAACCTGACCGATGGAGATGTGCCCCGTGGCCGATTTGCATCACGAGTGTGGGATTGCTGCGATCTATCATCTGCCCGGTCCCACGCATCGGATTGCTCCGAAAGGTGATCCCTCGCAGGTCTCACGGCTCATTCCTCGACTGCTGCTGGATATTCAAAATCGTGGCCAGTTGGCGGCTGGAATGTCGGTCTACCGGCCGGGCCATCCGCAGTTGATCGACACCTACAAAGATGTCGGCACCGTGACGGAAGTCTTCCACTTGAACCATCAAGTCGAAGCGACCGCCTTGATGGACAAGTACGCTGGCGTTGCCGCCATTGGTCACGTGAGATACGCGACCTGCGGCGGCGACGATCGCGGCAACGCCCAGCCATTCGAGCGACACCACATCGAGAAGCACAAGTGGTTCGCGTTCGGCTTCAACGGACAGCTCGCCAATTTCAAAGAGTTGCGGCAGGAGATTCTGTCGCAGCCCAACTTCCATTTGGCGCGCGACATCGACACCGAAGTCTTGTTGCACCTGATCTCACAACAACTCTCGGGCGACCGCTTGCCGAGTCTCGTCGATGTGCTCTCGGTTCTCAGTCAGCGACTCGACGGAGCTTGGAACTTGGTGTTCCTCAACGCACAGGGTGAGATGGCGGTGGCACGCGATCCGCTCGGCATTCGCCCCCTCTGCTATGCCTTCGACGGATCGCTGTTCGCCGCCGCGAGTGAAAGCGTCGCGTTGGCGAACCTCGGCTTCAAACAGGAAGACATCCGCAACGTGCCGCCCGGTCACGCGGTGCTGATTCAAAACGGTAAGCTCGTACTCCACCAATTCGCGCCGAGTCCACGCCGCGCCCACTGCTTCTTCGAGTGGATTTACTTTGCCAACGTCGCCAGCACGCTCGACGATCGCAGCGTCTATCTCACCCGCAAACGACTCGGTGAAGAACTGGCCAAGCAGGAACGACTGACGATCGACGAGAACACGATCGTCGTCCCCGTCCCCGACACCGCGAAGGCCGCCGCCGACAGCATGGCCTTCACTTTGAAAGTCCCGTCGGTCGAAGGCTTGATGCGCAATCGCTACATGGGGCGAACGTTCATCGAAGGGACCAACCGCGAAGACAAAGCCCGCATGAAGTACACGCCGCTGCGTGAAGTTCTTGAGGGGAAGCGCGTGATCCTCGTCGAGGACACCATCGTCCGCTCGACCACGATGAAGGTCTTGATCTCGCAACTGAAAGAGCGGGGCCTCGCGAAAGAGGTCCACGTGCGAGTCGCCTGTCCGCCGATCCTGTCCCCCTGCTTCTACGGCATCGACATGACCACGATTGGACAGCTCTTCGGCCCCAAGTTTTTGAAGCCCGGCGACGAACTGACTCCCGCAATCGAAGCCCGCATGGCTGACGCGATCGGAGCCGACAGCCTGCGCTATCTTTCCTTCGGAGCAATCGCCCGCAGCATCGACCTGCCAGGCTCAGAAATCTGCCAAGCCTGCCTCGACGCGAAGTACCCGACTCCCGCCGGAACTCAGCTCTATCAACTGGAACTCAACCGCGCGAAGTCCGAAGCCCCCGCAGGCCGAGTCTTCGACCAATAGCGTGGGACAGGATTCCAGCCGGTCGTTTGCCCTCATCCCTCAAACGTTTCGCGAGGAAGCCCCGACTGGCGGATAATCGACGCCAGCGTGCCGCGTTTCAGTTCGCGATGAAGAGGCACGGGGACCGTCGTGGTTCCCACCTCATCCACTTGTTGCATGGATGACATGGCTACCGCGCTGGCGAACGTTGACGAAGCCGTGTTGCGCGAGGATCACGCACACTTCATCTCCAGACAGCACACGCACCTTACCCACAAGTCACCTCGACCTGCGTCACGAAGAACTCGCCAGACATTCGTCGCGAAATCTTCTCTGCCGACGCAGACTCGAAAAACAACTCCAACGCTTCCCGCAGGTTCGTGCGAGCTTGCTCGACCGAATCCCCTTGGCTGGCAATGTCCAATTCGGGACAGAGGGACACATAGCCCGCTCCATCGCGCTCGATAATGGCTGTCAAACTGCGTTTCATGATGCTGTTCCCGCCGAGATGAGTTGTGAAACGAGCGGCACTTTAGACAGACGCCCTTTGTGGCGAAAGCGACCCAACACGGCACTCCGAAAGCCCCGACTCAACCGGTCGCCGCTCTCGTGATGGGCGCAATCCTGCTGCGATATGACAAGGCGGACGAGGCGGCGAAGGTGTTGTCTCGTTCCCACGCTCTGGCCGCAATCTCGTTCCCAAGCTCCAGCTTCACGAGTTTCGAGTCGGCGTTGATTTCATTACGACCGCAGGCGTTTCGCCAAACTGGAGCTTGGAAGAGGCCGTTCCCAAGCTGGAGCTTGGGAACGAGGATGAACGCTTCACGCAGGTTCGTGCGAGCTTGCTCGACCGAATCTCCTTGGCTGGCAATGTCCAATTCGGGACAGAGGGACACATAGCCCGCTCCATCGCGCTCGATGATAGCTGTCAAACTGCGTTTCATGATGCTGTTCCCGTCGAGATGAGTTGCGAAACGAGTAGCACTTTAGACAGACGCCCTTTGTGGCGGAAGCGGCCCAACAGCGCTCCTGCGGAGCGATCCAAGGCCGGGGCGGGTTAGCAATGTCATCATGTCCATTGACTCTCAACGGGCAGATGACCATAAGTAGCTTTCAGTGGATTGCCCGAGTTATCAGGCGAGTTGGGAATTGAGATGCCAACGACATCAAAGTCACGGATGAGATACAAGACTGTCAGCCAAGAAAAGGCTGCTGGCGCGACGTATACGCCGCAGTTGCTCGCCGATTTTGTGGCGTCTCAGATCGTGCTGCATGGCAGTGCGATGGCAAACGATGGCCCGGTTCGAGTGCTGGACCCGGCGGTGGGTGATGGCGAGTTGTTGTTGAGTCTGTTGCGGCAAATCGATGAATCATTGCTCCCGCGTGTCGTGGTGCATGGCTTCGATACGAATGTTGACGCACTCGAATTGGCGACGACTCGGTTGAGAGAGACGTTTCCCGATGTGGACCTTCGATTCTCACATGAAAGTTTTCTGAGTCATGTGCTGGAGCATTACGGAACGGAGCATGGCCGCGATTTGTTTCAGACAGACTCTGCGGTGCGATTCGACTTCGTGATCGCGAATCCGCCGTATGTTCGCACGCAAATCATGGGAGCCGATCAGGCTCAAGAGTTGGCTCGGCAGTTTGGGTTGTCGGGCCGCGTGGACCTCTATCAAGCATTCCTGATTGGCATGGCGCAGGTCATGCGCCCGGGCGCGATCGCGGGCATCATTGTCTCGAATCGTTTCATGACGACGAAGTCTGGCAGCGCCGTCCGACAGGCCATTCAGAAGCGGTTTCAAATCCGGCACGTTTGGGATTTGGGGGACACGAAGTTGTTCGAGGCCGCCGTCCTGCCTGCGGTGTTGTTGTTAGAGAAGCGTCATTGCCGAGACACCTCGACTGCTCGATTCACCGCGATTTACGAGACCACCGAATCAGCAACTGAACGGGTGGCCGACGTGATCGCGGCACTCAGCCATACTGGAAATGTTGGGCTTGAAGATGGCCGTTGCTTCACCGTGAAACAAGGTCGATTGGCGCAGGTCAGCGAGACGGACACGGTGTGGCGTGTGGCCTGCGATGTGACGGACACTTGGTTAGAGCAGGTGTTGTCGCGGACATGGGGCACGTTCCGTGACATCGGTAAGGTGCGCGTCGGCGTGAAGACGTGTGCCGACAAGGTTTTCATTCGTCGAGATTGGACGAGCCTTCCGCCAGCCGAACAGCCAGAGTTGCTGCGACAGTTGATGACTCATCACACGGCCCGGCGTTTCCGCGCAGAGACAACGAGCGTTCCGTGGATGATTCTCTATCCGCACGAGGTTGTGAAGGGCGTTCGTCAGGCGGTTGATCTCGCAAACTATCCGAAGTCCGCTCGTTATCTCGAACAGCATCGAAGCGTCCTGCACGATCGCAAGTACGTGCTGGATGCCGGACGCGAATGGTTTGAGATTTGGGTTCCGCAAGACCCTGATCGCTGGGCGGTGCCGAAGCTCGTGTTTCGAGACATCTCCGAGAAGCCGACGTTCTGGATCGATGCTGAAGGCAGTATCGTCAACGGAGACTGCTACTGGTTGGCGTGTGATCGAGAAGAGCAGTCGGACTTGTTGTGGCTAGCCTGCGCCGTGGCAAACTCGACGTTCATCGAAGAGTTCTACGACCACCGATTCAACAACAAACTGTATTCCGGGCGGCGACGCTTCATCACGCAGTACGTCGAACAGTTCCCGCTGCCCGATCCAGAACTCGCCGAAAGCCGTCGCATCGTGGAAGCGGCCAAGCAAATTTCGGAACTCGCCGATCAACCCGTCGCGGTCTCGCTTCAGAACGAACTCGAACGCTTGGTTTGGTCGGCGTTCGGATTACCGATCAAAGAAATCGCCGGGTAGTGGGATCTGCAGCTTCTTGTTGAGAATCTTGCCTTGGAACTGCGGAAACCGGGAGAAGAACGCTTCCCCGGTTGTCAGAAACAGATTCGTGAGCGTGACTCGGCCGCCCGCGTTGGTCGCATAGAAAACGGCATAGCGGACATCGCAGTGACGAATTTGAGTATCGTCGATCAGCGGAATGCCGAGCGCCTCGCTGCTGCTCGGCAAGACAAGCCCCAAGTCGATGGTGGGAGACGTTTGCAGTTTCACTTCGAGCAGTTGATGACGCACGTCTGGAAACTGACCGTCGTCTTGATAACTGCAATAGCCCAAGCAATCGCAAACCAGTCGATGCAGCTCGGCTCCGCGATTTCGCTCTTGGTCATTGCCGCGATCCGCGAAGCTTTTGCCGATAAGTTGCGACAGCGAATTGAAGAGGCTGCGGATCGAGAGCAACTCGCCTCTGACTGGATCATCGGTAGGCGAACCGTTGGCCGACAGTCCCACGGTCGTTGATGTCAGCGAACGCAGTTAGCTTGTGTCTTCCGCCGTAATCAACTCGGCTGCGAGCGAGCCAACAATGCACCGTGCTTGGTACTTTTGAGTCAGCGTACCAGTCGTGTCGAGCAGCGCGAGGCGGTCGCCGCTCACCACCTTGACTCGCATAATCTCGTCGGTATCGGACACGCGGATCAAGACATAGCGGCGCGTTGGTGAAAGTTCTTCGTTCCACACTTGAAGGTTGTTGGACTTCTGCACGTAGGTGTCGAAAAGCTGACCCGGAAATCGTGGCTTGGTCTTTTTGAAACTGCTTGGTACTGGATAACCCAACGCTTGGCAGACATGTTCCTTGACGACTTTCGACCGCGTTCGCAGCGGCAGACCAGCCAATGAAAGGCCTCTCAATTCCACATCGAGAAGCGTTTCGAGT
>JAYTXB010000925.1:0-7134 GCA_043743205.1 Schlesneria sp. | reverse complement strand
CCGTAAGGCCCCGGGTTTCCTCGAACCCGAAACCCGGGGCCTTACGGCACCCGGCTCGCCAAGAGACACAAAGCCAACCCAACTTCATCAACTGGCAAGGGATCAACTTCGACGGACGGCACAACGCGCATCCGCGTGTCTCGGGCGATGTGGCGTTTGCCAATCAGAGCGGTCCCGGCTGGGCAAACCCCAAGACCGGCAGCTTCGACGAGGAGCGTGTGCTCGGTCGCGACGGCCGTCGCTACGGGCCGTTGCCTCGTGACTGGGGTCGGTATCGTGGGCTGTATCAGCACGGTGAGAGCGTCATCCTGTCGTACACTGTGGGTGACACCGAAGTGCTGGAGATGCCGGGCTTCGTTCACAGCGCGACGGCCTGCTTCACACGGACGTTCCATCTCGGACCTCGCTCGCGTCCGATGCTGCTCAAGGTGCGAGACCGCGCCGACGAATCGTGGCTGGTGCGCGTCGATGGACTGGGGGGCGAGATCGGTTGGAAACAGGGTGATGATGGTTCGCAACGGCTCTCCATTCCCGCCGGGGCCGAGCCGTTGAAGTTCGTACTCTCGCTGAGCCAACGATCAGTGGGCCCGGAGTTGGACGATTTCGATCCGTCGCGTGACATCGTTGTGGTTGATCTCGTCGCGCTCACGAAAGGGGGCCCGCGACGATGGCCGGAAGTCCTGACGACCGATGTTGTCGTCGGGCCAGACAGCGGGCCGTTCGCGGTCGATCTCTTATCGCCTCCCGTGAACAACCCGTGGCTGGCGCAGACGCGACTGACCGGCTTCGACTTCTTCGACGATGGCGATCGCGCGGCAGTCTGTGCGTGGGACGGCGACGTTTGGTTGGTCAGCGGGCTTCGTAGGATGGGCACTCCTGCCCGTCCGGCCTTGAGCAAGGATGATGTGAAAGCGAAGGCGGACGGGCAGGAGTGCCCATCCTACAAGTTAACTTGGCAGCGCATCGCGACCGGCCTCTTCCAGCCATTGGGACTGAAGATTGTCAGCGGACAAATCTTCATCACGTGTCGCGACCAACTCGCGGTCTTGCGAGACCTCAACGGCGATCATGAAGCCGACTTCATCGAGTGCTTCAACAACGACCATCAGGTGACCGAACACTTCCATGAGTTCGCGATGGGTTTGCAGACCGATGCGGACGGGAACTTCTACTACGCGAAGTCGGGACGGCACGCTCTCACGGCGGTGGTGCCGCACCACGGAACACTGCTCCGTGTGAGCCAGGATGGATCACGCACCGACATCCTCGCCACGGGTTTTCGGGCGGCGAACGGCGTCTGTCTGAATCCCGACGGCTCGTTCGTCGTCACGGACCAAGAGGGCTTTTGGAATCCGAAGAACCGCATCAACTGGGTCCAACCCGCGCGGCCCGGTGAGCAGCCGCGTTTCTATGGCAACATGTTCGGCTATCACGACGTGACCGATTCATCCGACAACGCGATGGAACCGCCGCTCTGTTGGATCACCAACGCCTTCGACCGCTCACCCGCCGAACTGCTGTGGGTCACGAGCGACAAGTGGGGACCGCTCCAGGGGTCGCTGCTGAATCTGTCGTATGGCTACGGGAAAGTGTTCGTCGTGCCGCACGAGCGAACCGCGAACGGCCTGATTCAGGGAGGCATGTGCGAACTGCCGCTGCCGACCTTTCCGACGGGCATCATGCGAGGGCGTTTCTCTCAGGCAGACGGCCAGCTCTATGTTTGCGGAATGTTCGCCTGGGCGGGCAATGCGACCCAACCCGGCGGCTTCTATCGCATTCGCGCGACGGGACAGCCAGCCCACGCGCCCGTGGGATTGCTGGCGAAGAAGCGTGGAATGTCGATGACGTTCACCGAACCACTCGATCCGATCTCAGCCAGCGATGTCTCGAAATACGTCGTCCAAACATGGTCGCTGAAACGAACGGCCAACTACGGTTCAAAGCATTTCGATGAGCAGGCGCTGACGGTGGCGAAGGCGACACTATCGGCGGATCGCAAGACCGTGTTCCTCGAACTGCCCGACATCCGCCCGACGTGGTGCATGTCGATCGAATACAAGTTGACCGGCTCCAGCGGCGAACCCGTCAACGGACTGATTCACAACACAATTCACGCGCTGAGTGAGTGACCCTCAAGTCAGATCGCAGCCACTCCATTCCGTTCCTGCCCGAGTGCGATACGAGAAACGAATCCGCCATGCAGATCGCCACGCTTTCGAACGACGAAGCCGCTGTCACACCTCTGGCCGAATTTCAATCGGTCACGAAGTGGTATGGCGGCGTCATCGGCGTGAACGATGTCAGCCTGACCCTACAGCCGGGGATCACCGGGTTACTCGGGCCGAACGGGGCGGGGAAGACGACGTTTCTCAAGTTGCTTACCGGTCAATTGCGACCGAGTTTGGGTGAGGTCCGCGTGCGTGGTCATTCGGCGCGATCGTCCCGCGCGCGGCAACACATTGGGTACTGCCCCGATGCCGATGCCTTTTACGAGGAGATGTCGGGGCGACGCTTCGTCCACACGATGGCCCGTCTGCACGGAATGCTTCCACGACAGGCACGCGAGCGAACCGAAGATGTTTTGGCTGAGGTCGGAATGTCCGACCGCGCCGATCGGACGTTGCGAGGTTGCTCGAAGGGGATGCGGCAGCGAATCAAGTTGGCTCAGGCTCTCGTGCATCAACCGGACGTGTTAATCGTGGATGAGCCACTCAACGGAATTGATCCGGTGGGACGGCGCGAGTTGATGGAGTTGTTTCGACGGTGTGCTGATCGAGGTCAAGCGGTGCTCGTGTCGAGTCACATCTTGGAAGAGATGGACGAACTGGCCGACCGCATCGTCTTCATGGGACGCGGTCGAGTCCTCGCCGAGGGAACGCTGCTCGATATCCGAGCCATGTTTGCCGAGCAGCCGCTGAAGATTCGCGTCGCCTGCCGCCAGCAGCGCGATCTCGCCGCACGGCTCATTCGATGGGACCATGTGTTGAAGATTGAACTGTCGGGCGACGACGAGTTGTTGCTCCAAGTCGCTCGCCCTGATGACTTCTTCCGGCGGTTCGGTGATCTCGTCGTGGAACACGCGCTCGATGTCTCACGCTTGGAAACGACCGACGCGACCACGGAGGCGACGTTCCAATACGTAATGTCGGCCGCCGCCCGATTCTGATCGGCGCGAGGCAGTGGCGGAGTGAGCTTCGCCGGTGCCGATGGAATTGCTTCACGACGCTTGGCGGCGTCAGAGAAGTTAGGCATCATCCCGCCGCGTTGAATTTGATCGGGGGGCGTTCGCTCCGATGCGACCCTTTCGCTTCGATCTCTCCAACCACTTCGATTCCTTCCGACCCTTCCGCCTTCGCGAGACCTCGCCGTGCATCGAACCGCCGTACTTTCCCTGAGACTGCTCGCCGTCGTGCTGGTTCTCGTTTTTGCTCGTGAAGCCCGCACAGCGGAACGTCCCCCGAACATTATTCACATCGTGGGCGACGACATCGGCTGGGACGATCTCAGTTGCTTCGGAGCGAAGGACATCAAGACGCCGCATCTCGACCGGCTGGCCGCGAGCGGGCGCAAGTTCACATCGTTCTACGCGCCCGCGCCGTACTGCACGGCATCGCGTGCGGCGATGATGACGGGGTGTTATGCCGACCGGATCGGGATCCCTCCGGTGCTGTTCCCGTACTCGAAGATCGGCATCAATGCGAGCGAAGTCACGATCGCCGAGTTGCTCAGGGGACGCGGTTATGCGACGGCCTGTGTCGGCAAATGGCATCTCGGACATCAACCCGAGTTCCTGCCGGTGCGTCACGGCTTTGACCGCTTCTTGGGCATCCCCTATCCGAACGATCATGAGCCAGAACGATTCGGCTGGTCGAAGGCAGGCGGGCGCGAAGGTTGGATCGCGCCGCCGATGCCACTCTTCTCGAACGACACCATCATCGAAGAGCCCGCCGACTTGGAGAACCTACCGACGCGGTTCACTCAGGAGTGCGTTAAGTTCATCCGCCAGCATCACGACCAGCCGTTCTTCCTCCATTTCTCGAACATCGAAACGCACACGCCGTGGTTCACGCCGGGGCGCTTCGTGGGGACATCTCAAGCCGGAGCTTATGGCGACGCCGTGCAGTGCCTCGATTGGTCCGTCGGACAGATCGTTGCCACGTTGATCGACTTGAACCTGCTCGACCAGACGCTGATTGTCTTTCACGCCGACAACGGATATCTGCCGCCAGGCAGCAACAACAGCGACTTGCCCAACGTCTACGGCAAGTACGCGACCGTCGATGCCTCGCGCAAGCACGTCCTGCGCGGCGGCAAGGGGACGTTGTTTGAAGGGGGACCGCGTGTGAGCTGCATCGCACATTGGTCGGGGAAGGTTCCCGCCGGGACGACGTGCGATGAAGTGACCGCGAGCTTCGACTTGTTCACGACGTTCGCCAAACTCGCCGGAGCCGACGTGCCGCAAGATCGCGTGATCGACGGGCGAGACATCGCACCGCTGCTGTTCGCTCACGAGGGAGCCAAGTCGCCGCACGAGGCGTTCTATTACTACCACGGCGGCGCGTTGGGAGGCGTTCGCGTCGGGCCATGGAAGTTGATGTTTCCGGGCGTCGCGCGCGGAGGCAATGCGAACGTGAACAAGAACGCGCCGCCGTCGCCCGAACTGTTTGACTTGAATGGCGACATGGGTGAGACCACCGATGTCGCCGCCGATCACCCGGATGTCGTCTCGCAATTGAAGCAACTGGCGGAGAAGGCTCGCGACGACATCGGCGACACGCGGCTGCAACGCAAGGGAAAGAACACACGCCCCGTCGGACAACTCACCGACACCACGCCAGCCAAACGAGCCTGGAGTGAGACTCGTACTCCCCACAACCAATGACACTCGCCAGCGCCAACGGATGCGATTCGTTTTTTTCGGTGAGCCTTCTTAGAATCCCGCCCCGAGCATCGTCTCGAATCTATTCTGATCTCATTGCCGCACTCGCCCCTTCACTGTTCGCCGAGGTTTCATGACCGCCCATCGACCGCTCTGCGCTCCCCTCGACCGACCGATTCGCTTGGCGGTCTTGATCTCCGGCGGAGGGACCACGCTGACGAACCTCGTCGCGAAAATCACGGCGGGAACATTGCCTGCCGTCATTCCACTCGTCATCGCCAGTCGTCCCGATTGCGGCGGCATCGCTCGTGCGACGGATGCGGGGTTGAGATGTGAGGTCATCCAGCGGAAGTCGTTCGCCAACGTGGCTGAGTTCAGCGAAGCGATCTTCTCACTCTGTCGCGCCGAGTCCGTCGATCTGGTCGTCTGCGGTGGCTTCCTTGCGTTGCTGACGATCCCGGCCGACTTCTCCAGCCGCGTTATGAACATTCACCCTTCACTCATTCCGGCATTCAGTGGGAAGGGCTTTCATGGCCATCGCGTTCACGAAGCGGTCTTGGCACGCGGCGCGAAAGTCAGCGGTTGCACGGTCCACTTCGTCGATGCTGAGTACGACCACGGGCCGATCATCGCGCAACGCGTCGTCCCCGTCGCAGAGAACGACACCGCCGATCAACTCGCCGCCCGCGTCTTCGCCGCCGAATGCGAAGCCCTCCCCGCAGCCATCCGCCTCTTCGCCTCCGGCCGCTTGGAAATCGACGAGGGGCGAGTGCGCAATGTCCGAACGTAGGCGATCGGTAGGGCGACTTGTGGTCAATCTATTGCTGTCGGTCCCCTTAACGGTCTGTTGAAGATCAACTTCTCACTGGTCATTTGGTAAAGATGGCGTTGAGCAGTTGCCCTAGTGACAAACGTCCCCTCTCCCTACTTCTGAGATTACGCCATGCACAATCGCGTTCATTCCTCTGGCTGCGGCATACTGATCGCAGTCGCTTGTTTGATGCAGATGCTGATCAGTGTCACGGCTTTCGCGAACGAGTCGGCGGGATTCTCCAAGTCGCTCTTCGATGGAGTGTCGCTTCAGGGGTGGTCGGTGGAGCACGACTGCGAAGTGGATGTGATCGACGGTTGCATCCGACTCAAGTCGGGAGACGGTTGGCTGCGGAGTCATCATGCCTATCGCGACTTCGACCTGCATGTCGAATGGAAGGCGTTGAAGCCGCAGGTCTATGACGCGGGCCTCTACATTCGAGCCGCTCAGGAGGGAAAGCCCGGTCCCAAGCCGTCACACCAGATCAACATGTTGCAGGGGAAAGAGGGGAACATCGGCGATCTCCCCGGTGCGCAAAGTACCGGACTCGCCAAGCCCGCCGGGGAATGGAATGCCTTCGATGTGCGCGTCGTCGGTGACACCGTGTCGCTCCGGATCAATGGCCAGCCCGCATACTCCGTTGCGGGTTTGAAGCAGCCTGATGGGCACATCGGTTTCCAAGTGGAAGTTCCGGTGGGAGGCCAGTTCCTGCTGAAGAACATTCGTATCACAGAACTCGGCTATCGACCGCTGTTCAACGGACGCGATCTGACGGGCTGGCAGCCGGTCGGCGATGTGGCCGAAGCCTGCTGGTCGGTCGCCGATGGATTGCTCATCTGCTCCGGCAAGAAGGGACCGTGGCTGCGCAGCGACGCCGAGTTCGACGACTTCAACGTGCGACTCGAATACCGCCTTTCGACCGGTGGCAACAGCGGCCTGTATGTGCGAGTTCCTCAGGATGGCAACCATCACCGCGACAACGACACGTTGCCTCCCGCCGGTTTTGAAGTCCAGATTCTCGACGATGCCGCTCCCGCGCATCTCAAGCTGAAGGACTATCAGTACTCGGCCTCGGTCTACGACATTGCCGGAGCGAACCCGCGCGTCAGCCGTCCCGTGGGCGAATGGAACTCACTGGAGATCAACTGCCGAGGGCAACACGTGACAACGTGGCACAACGGGCACCGCGTGACGAACGTCACCGCCGCCGACGCGCCGCTGCTGGGCCTCCGTTCAACCAAGGGCTTCCTCGGCCTGCAAAACCACAACACGATCGTCAAGCTGCGCGACCTCCGCCTCGGCCCGGCAGTTGAAGTCCCTGCAAAGTGAGCCGTTGGATGGATTGTCGAGAGAGCTGGTTCGCGTGTGTCCTCGGCTTTCATCCGTGCCCCGGCCTTGCCATCCGTGCGATCGTCTTCTTCAATCGGAATGATCGCACGGATGG
>JAYTXB010000924.1:0-1584 GCA_043743205.1 Schlesneria sp. | reverse complement strand
GTCTGTGACCTTCGTCCGTTCGAGATGGAGTCGGACCAGAGCCTTGGCATCCTTGATGTGGACCAGTCCGGCGTCGGTGATGTCTTTGCCGCGCACATTTAGTTGAGCCAGCTTCGGCAGGTTTTTGAGCGGCGCGAGCTGAGCATCCTCAATCTTGCCGTCCGCCAGATGAAAGGCCACGTCGAGTCGCGCGTCGTTCTGAGCCAACTCCATCACCTGACCACCCGATTTGCGAACCTCGGCCATCGCGGCCTTCTCGGCGTCGGTCGGGAGTGGCTTATCCTCGGCAGAGGCACTTCCCGCGAAAGCGGTCCACATCAAGCCAAACGTCATGAATCCGGTCAGACAAACGAGTCGAGTCATTGGGGCAAACTCCTGTGTTGATGGTGGGTGAACCCGTTTAATTCAAGGTTCACGAAACAGCGGCAAGCAACGCGACGGAGTCTAGCAATCGTCGCGGCAGACCGTCGACCGTCAGCGGTGGGGCATGACACGAGTGTGTGCAGTCGCGCATTGGCGGTCATTTTTCGGTCCCTTCGCCCCCGTCTTCGGGGGAGAGGGCTAGGGTGAGGGGGCCAAGCTGTCGAAAGTCATCAGAAACGTAACGCGATTCATGAGGTGGGAACGTGGTCGCACTGATCTCCGTGCGTCAGGCTCCCTCACGAATCCCCCCTCACCCTAACCCTCTCCCCCCGAGGACGGGCGGGCGAGGGGACAAATCTGACCACCCGATGGGCGACTGCACTGACGCAGACCGAACTGATCTCGCCGTGATCGGCGGAATCGGCTATTGGATCGCCGCCCGAACGTCTCATTTTTGACAGCCTTGTTTGACAGCCTTGCGTTGAGGTCTCGATGTCCACTCTTTCTGCCACCACCGACGCCGATCCGACGCCGATCCACACGCTGGGTCGAGTGGCGGTTCAGTTCGTGGAAGCGATCGGTGATCTCGTCACATTCTTTCTGCGAATGTTGGCGGGGATGCTGGTCCGCTGGCCGCGGGCACGCGTGTTGTGGCCGGTGATGTATGAGATTGGTGTGCAGAGCGTGCCGGTCATTGTTGTGACCGGGCTGTTCATCGGAATGGTCCTCGCCGTGCAGTCGTATGACACGCTCAGGATGTTCCGATTGGAGAGCCGGATCGGTTCGATCATCAACGTGTCGCTGGTGCGCGAGCTTGGTCCGGTGCTGGCCGCGACAATGCTGGCGGGGCGAGTCGGCAGCGCGATGGCGGCTGAGATCGGGACGATGCGTGTCACCGAACAGATCGACGCATTGAAGGCACTCGGTGCCGACCCGCTGACATATTTGGTGGTCCCTCGGTTCCTCGCCTGCTTCCTGCTGATCCCCGCGTTGACGCTGGTCGCCGATGGAGTGGGGATGTTTGGCGGTTGGTTCATCAGCGTCCAAGTCCTCGGCGTCAGCGACCACTTTTTCTGGCTCTACTCGCAGCAGTTCATCTCGGCGTATGACGTGGTGGCGGGGGTCTCGAAGAGTTTGTTTTTTGGAGCGGCCATCGCGGTGATCGCCTGCCATCGCGGCTTTCATTGCGGAGCCGGTGCCGAAGGGGTGGGCCGTGCCGCG
>JAYTXB010000923.1:0-1335 GCA_043743205.1 Schlesneria sp. | reverse complement strand
GTTGGAATCGTGGTGGTGTGGGTGTGGGGGATGGCGAGTGTTTGCCTTGGGCAATCGGCATTGCACGAGACCCTGACTGCTGAGGGGTCGGCTGCGCTGGCGAAGGCGGCTCGAACAGAAGGGGATGCTCGACGCGGAGCAATACTGTTTCATCAGCCGTTTCTCGCATGCGCGAAGTGTCACCAAGTAGGTCAGGTTGCCAGTCTGACGAACACCACTCCCGCGTCCTCGGGGGCCGGTAGTTTGTTGTCGCTTGGTCCCGATCTGACGAAGCCCGATGCGTCCATCATGGACAAGGTCAAGGCCGCCGAAGCGATCATCGAATCGGTTCTCGAACCTTCAAAAATTCTCAAGAAGGGCTTTGAACCGGTCGTCGTTCAAACCACAGACGGCAAGGCGGTGACGGGGCTGTTCGTCGAGGAGACGGCCGAGAAACTTGTGCTGCGCGATGTGGGACAGGGAGGAACGCTCGTCACGTTGCTCAAGTCGCAGATCGACGAACGTGTGAACAGCAAGACTTCGATCATGCCCGCCGGGCAGGTGAACGCTCTCGGAAGTCGGCAACAATTTCTGGATCTCGCCCGGTATCTGATCGAGATCGCGGAAGGCGGCCCCGAGCGAGCAAGGCAGCTTCAGCCACCGCCGTCGCTCTTCGCATTCGTGTTGCCGGAGTACGAGAAGCAGATCGACCATGCAGGAATACTGACCAGTCTCGATGACAAATCGTTTCAGCGCGGCGAGGCGATCTACAACCGGCTCTGCATCAACTGTCACGGCACGAAGGATCAGCCGGGGTCCTTGCCAACATCGCTGAAGTTCGCCGAGGGGAAGTTCAAAAACGGTAGCGATCCGCATCGCATGTATCAGACGCTGACGCACGGCTTCAATCTGATGGCGGCTCAAACGTGGATGGTCCCGCAGCAGAAGTACGACGTGATTCACTACGTTCGCGAGACGTACCTCAAGCCACACAATGCGACTCAGTACGTCCCACTTGACGCGGTGTATCTGGCCTCGCTCCCCACAGGGACAACGCGCGGCCCGGCTCCGTCAAACGTCGATTCGTGGTCGTCGATGAACTACGGCCCCTATCTCGCCGCCACGTATGAAGTCGGTTCGGACGGGAAGAACTTCGCGCAGAAGGGGATCGCGGTGAGGCTCGATCCGGGACCGGGCGGAGTTTCACGCGGCAAACATTGGATGGTATTCGATCACGACACGCTGAGAGTTGCGGCAGCTTGGAGTCGTGCGGAAGAGATCACCAATACTTCAACAGGCGAGCCGGGTGCCGTAAGGCCCCGGGTTTCCTCGAACCCGAAACCCGGGGCCTTACGG
>JAYTXB010000922.1:0-5737 GCA_043743205.1 Schlesneria sp. | reverse complement strand
CCGCCGGTCAGGAGAGGTGACAGAGTGGCCGATCGTGCTGGACTCGAAATCCAGTGTGGGGTCACACCCACCGAGGGTTCGAATCCCTCCCTCTCCGTTCGTCCTCGAAGCCGCCATCGTAACCCGATGGCGGCTTTCTTGTTGCAACATGATCATTCTCAAAATCTCCTGTATTGTGCTGAAAGTGTGCTGAACCGAAAACTCGCTGTCCTAGGACCAATCCGTCATATTCCCTAGAGCGCATTTCAAAACCTACGCGCAACTCCTGCCGATCGCGTTTTTCCCGAGGGTTTTTGATCGGCGGAATCAGCGAATCGGGTTTTGAAACCGGCTCTAGCGCTGTGGCTCGCACTCCGTGGAGTGTTTGTGATTCTCAGACGCACCCAGCCTCTGAATACTATCCTGCGAGATCTGGCAACTGATGTGCGTATACAATCGCATGATGGTTGGATCGACATGGCCGCCCCACGATCGAACCACGGACTCCTCGATCCCACTGGTAAGGCAGCGTGAGATGAAGCTGTGCCGAAAGGAGTGCAATTTGCCCTGCATTCCGAGAGGGGCGAGTACTCGTTTGAGTGCGGTAAGGCGAGCGGCAGGTAAGAATTTACCGTAGACCGGACGCCTACGTCCGGTCTACGGCGGGTATGCGAACTCTTGCCGCTCGCCCTATCGGAATTTTGCTGGTTCGTCGCTCTGGTCAGAGGCCACCTTATCGAGCATCCTGTGTCTCGGTTGATTTTGAAAGTGGCATCGCCGGGACTGGCGGAAGGAAATTGTGGTGGTATCACGAATCGACTTCAGACAACAGAATCTCATTCCCGTTCGTTCGTGTCCCACCTCGGCGAAATGTTGCCATCGATGGAGCATGGCTCTGGGGATGTTGATTTTGGCGGAACACGTCGTCGGTTGTCACCAAGAGCCGAAAGCGCCGAAAGCCACCTCAACGGGACCAGCCAAGGTGGCCAAGATCGCGACGGAGGATCAGCTCAACACGATTGTGCTGACCGAGAAGGCTGAAGAGCGACTGGGGATCGCGACGGCATTGGTGGAAGTGCGACCGGTGCAGCGGTCGCGGACTTATGGTGGTGAGATCGTGTTACCGACCGGCGCGCTGCTCATCGTTTCGGCTCCGTTGAGCGGAACGCTGCAACCGGCGGGCAAGGGGCCAGTTCCCGCCGTGGGGGCGACGATCAAGTTGGGGCAGCCGGTGTTTCATCTGATGCCGATGCTGTCGCCTGAGCGAGAAGTTCTCACGCCCGCCGAGCGGGTGCGGTATGCAGAGGCTCGCAATGCGATCGCCACTGCGCGGATTGATGCGGCGGGGCAGGTCGAGCAGGCTGCGGTCCAAGTCGATGCCGCACAGATCGCACTTGATCGGGCCGAACGCTTGCTGCGCGAGATGGCCGGAACGGTGAAGGGCGTAGACGATGCCAAGGCACAGCTCTCGTTGGCCGAGAAGTCGCTCGCGGCGGCGAAGGCTCGCAAGGGACAGGTCGATCAGATCAAGCTCGACGATGATCGTGAGGCGGGCAAACTCTCTCCATTGCCAATCCTCGCCCCGCGCGAAGGGATCATCCGGGCGGAACATGCCGTCGTCGGCGAAGTCGTGACGGCGGGGACTCCGCTGTTCGAGGTCATGCAGTGCGATCCGGTCTGGATCAAGGTTCCCGTCTATGTGGGAGACCTGTCCGAACTGGATCAACAAGCCCCGGCCCAGATCGGCTCGCTGGCTCATGCAGCCAGTTCACCCACGACGAGTGCCGCTCCGGTCCCCGCTCCACCCACGGCGACGGCGCTTTCGTCCACCGTGGACCTCTACTACGAAATGAAGAACCCCGACGGACAGTATCGGCCGGGACAACGGCTCAGTGCGACGCTGCCTCTCACCGGTGAGACCGAACAGTGCGGCATCCCGTGGTCGGCGGTTGTGCAAGACGTGCAGGGTGGAAGTTGGATCTACGAAGTCACCGCGCCGCAAACCTTCGTCCGGCGTCGAATCCAAGTCCGCCAAGTCGTCGGCGACTGGACCGTCTTCGACAAAGGCCCGGCAGTCGGAGCGAAGATCGTCACGGCGGGAGTCGCCGAGTTATTCGGCACTGAGTTTGGGTTTGGAAAGTGATTCCTGTCCCCTCGCCCCTCGCCTTGGAGGGGAGAGGGTTAGGGTGAGGGGTTCTTCCTTTGGGTGTCTGAGTTAGCAGAGTCTGACCACCGTTCGGCCCCCTCACCCTAACCCTCTCCCCCGAAGACGGGGGAGAGGGGACAAGACAGAAGGACAATCACGCATGACATGGCTCGTTTCGACATCGCTCAAGTTGCGGGTGGTCGTGTTGGCGTTGTCGATCATCTTGATCGTGTTTGGCGTGCAGACGCTGAAGACCGCGCCGCTCGATGTCTTTCCCGAGTTTGCGCCGCCGCTAGTCGAGATTCAGACCGAGGCCCCCGGCCTCTCGACGGAAGAGGTCGAGAGCCTCATCACGATGCCGTTGGAGAACGCGCTGAATGGGACTCCGTGGCTGAAGACGCTCCGGTCGAAGTCGGTACTTGGGTTGTCGTCGGTCGTGATGATCTTTCAATCGGGGACGGACCTGATTCGCGCACGGCAACTCGTGCAGGAGCGACTGGCGGCCGAAGCGGGACGCCTTCCAGCGGTAGCCCATCCGCCGGTGATGCTGTCGCCGCTCTCGTCGACCAGCCGCTTGATGAAGATCGGTGTTTCATCGGCCACGATGTCGCAGATGGAGATGACGGTGCTGGCCAAGTGGACGATCCGGCCGCGGCTGATGGCGATCTCCGGTGTGGCGAACGTTGCGATCTGGGGGCAGCGCGATCGGCAGTTCCAAGTCCTCGTCGATCCCGATCGGTTGCGATCGCACGGCGTGACGCTCGATGCCGTGCAGCGAGCTGTCGCCGACGCGGTGACGCTGAATGGTGGCGGGTTCGTCGATACACCGAACCAGCGGCTGGCGGTCAGGCAACTGACGGGAGTTCGCACGGCGGCCGACTTGGGTGAGGCGATCGTCGATTTCCGGAACGGCGCACCACTGCGACTGCGCGACGTGACGGAGATCGTCGAAGCGTTTCCGGCTCCGATCGGCGACGCGGTCATCAACGATGGACCGGGTCTGTTACTCATCGTCGAGAAGTATCCGTGGGGCAACACGCTGGAGGTGACTCACAAAGTGGAAGCGGCGTTGGAGGCGTTGCGGCCCGGTTTGAAGGGTCTCGACATCGACCCGACGATCTTTCGCCCGGCCACGTTTATCGAGCGGTCGCTCGGCAATCTGACTCACGCGATGCTGATCGGCTGTCTGCTGGTCGTCGTGATTCTGGTCGCGTTTCTTTACGACTGGCGCACGTCGCTGATCAGCCTGACGGCGATCCCGCTGTCGCTCGTGGCGGCGGCACTGGTGCTGTACTACACCGGCGCGACGCTCAACACGATGGTCATCGCCGGGCTGGTGATCGCTCTCGGTGAGGTCGTCGATGACGCGATCATCGACGTGGAAAACATCCTGCGGCGGCTGAAACTGAACCGTCTGCTCGACAAGCCGCTCCCCGCATATGAAGTCGTCTTGCAGGCGTCGCTCGAGGTGCGCAGCGCGGTCGTCTACGCCAGCCTGATCGTCACGCTGGTGTTTGTCCCCGTGCTGTTTCTGGACGGACTGTCCGGTTCGTTCTTTCGGCCGCTCGCCATCACGTACATCCTCGCGATCCTGGCTTCGTTGCTGGTCGCCCTCACCGTGACGCCCGCTCTGTCGCTGATGCTGCTGCCAAACGCCAAGCCAAGCCGCCACGAGGCCCCACTCACCTTGTTGCTTAAGCGAAGGTATGGTGCCGTCCTGCCGCTATTCATGAATCATCCGAAGAGTGCACTGGCGGTCATTGTGCTGATGTTCGGACTGACGGGCTTCGCCGTGACCACACTCGGCGAAGAGTTCCTGCCGAACTTCAAGGAGACCGATTTCCTGATGCACTGGGTCGAGAAGCCCGGCACGTCGCTCGAAGCGATGACACGGATCACCGAGCGAGCCAGCAAGGAATTGCGAGCGATCCCCGGCGTTCGCAACTTCGGGTCGCACATCGGTCGTGCGGAAGTGGCCGATGAAGTCGTCGGGCCAAACTTCACCGAGCTGTGGATCAGTGTCGATCCGAACGTGCCACTCGATGAAACGACGGCCAAGATTCAGGAGGTCGTCGATGGCTACCCCGGCCTCTATCGCGATCTGCTGACGTACCTCAAGGAGCGAATCAAAGAGGTGCTGTCCGGAGCGGGAGCCACGATCGTCGTCCGCGTCTACGGCCCCGACATGGACGTGCTGCGAGCGAAGGCTCAAGAGGTCTACAAAGAGATGTCGAGCGTCGAAGGTGTGCTGACTCCGAAAGTCGATCCGCAGGTGCTGGTCCCTCAACTTCAAATCCGACATCGCCCGGATGCCCTCGCGCGGTTCGGGCTGACTCCCGGACAGGTCCGTCGCGCGACGGCGACTCTCGTGAAGGGAACGAAGGTCGGCGAAATCTATGAGGACCAGAAGAGCTACGACGTGGTCGTGTGGGGCGTGCCGCAACTGAGGACCGACCTCGCCGCATTACGAAAAATTCCCATCGACCTGCCGCTCGGCGGGACCGTTCCGTTGGGAGACATCGCCGACATCGAGACCGTTCCCGCGCCGAACGAGATCAAGCGGGAATCGGCCTCGCGCCGCATTGATGTCACCTGCAACGTGAAGGGTCGAGACCTCGGTTCGGTCGCGCGGGAGATCGAAGCGAAGGTGAAGCGACTCGATTTCGCCAACGGCTATCACCCCGAGTTCCTCGGCGAATACGCCGCGCGGGCCGAATCGCAGCGCCGCCTGTTCACGCTCGCCGCGCTGTCGCTGCTCGGCATCCTGTTGCTGCTGCACATCGACTTCCAATCGTGGCGGCTGACGTTGCTCGTGGCCCTGACGATCCCGTTCGCCCTCGTCGGCGGAGTCGCCGCGACGATGCTGGACAACGGCGTGCTGTCGCTCGGCTCACTGGTTGGTTTCGTCACGGTCCTCGGCATCGCCGCTCGCAACGGCATCATGCTGGTGAGCCATTACCGTCATCTCGAACTGGAGGAGGGAGAACCCTTCGGCCCCGAACTCGTCCACCGAGGCTCGCAAGAACGCCTCGCCCCGATCCTGATGACGGCCCTCTCGACAGGACTTGCACTCGTTCCACTCGTCATCGGCGGCAACCTCCCCGGTCACGAGATCGAATACCCGATGGCGGTCGTCATCATCGGCGGACTAGTCACGTCCACCATCCTCAATCTGTTCCTGTTGCCGCCGCTCTATCTGGCGTTTGGAAAATCTCAAATTTCTGAACCGAAATGAACGAACCTCCTGAATGGTTTCAGAATGTCATCGATTCGACTCGCCCAGAACTACAGCGTCTGGAAGCATGGCTTGAGACTGCATCGAAAGATGTCGTGGAACAGTTTGCGTTTGAAATCGCACTAATGGCGGTCTGTGACTATTGAGACGGACCGGAAATTGACGGCATGGTGTACTCCGAAGACGCCACGGAAGACCTCTGCAAATGGGATGTCAGACGGGGCCGTCGTTTTTGGAAATCCGTCCTTGATGGCGATCAAACGCTGTGCGACGTTGCAAAGCTAATGAATAGCGGCTCCCCGCCATTCGTGTTGATCATTGTGGCAAATCAGCCGCAGGGCGCTAGCCCCGGTTTGTTTTCGCTTAACCGGGGCTAG
>JAYTXB010000921.1:0-9617 GCA_043743205.1 Schlesneria sp. | reverse complement strand
AAAGACAGCCTCGCCATGAAACGCCGCAATTGCGGCTGGGACGACAAATTCCTCGTCCAAACACTCACCGGATCAACAACTTAGTGGGCGCTGGCCCTGGTTTACCCATTCCTTGCCACTATCGGCAAGGTCGTTCATCAGCGACAGCAATCCCGACTTTTTTAGCCGTTGCACGCCATGCCTTCCCAACTTGATTGCGGCAAATGAACTCAAGAGAAGCAATCGTGCCTTTTCGCGTTCGGAATTCTTGCTTCGAATCGTCAGAAAAAATTCCTTGATCAGATCGCCATCTTGACTCCCCATCCAGCTCTCTGGTCTGCCATCCCACCCTGCGATTAGCGTTCGCCAATCCTCGTAATCCCACTGTCTCAAGCGAGGTAGACCAGCCGTGGATTCGTGATACTCCAATGCGGATTCCGAGAGAGTGCATCCCATTCCCTCGAGCGCCTTCTCCACCAAACTGTCGAGCCAAGGTGAAACGCATTCACGTCCATTCAGTGCCGGACCGAGCTGTACCTCAATGCTGTGACGGATATCTCCAATGTCAACGTTTCCCAGTTCATTTGCCCGTAACTCAGCGACTTCGCGGTAAAGGTCGGAACGCGTTTTTCCGAAAGCTTCAAGTTTCGCGTCAATATCTTTACGGTCGACTTCAATCGTTCGAGTGGTTCGGCGTCCCATGATGCGGCTTCCTCCAGTCACGAATTGATTTGGGAATTGTTTTGTTGGATTGGCTACATCGATTCAATTACCGTGCCGTTGCAACATTCCGCTGTGGAGTGTGATCGTCGCCTGCCAATAGTCTATCGAGGCATGTCGACGACTGACCAAGGACTCTCGCGAACCATTGAAGAGTTCCTTGAGTCTGGAGGGCCTTGGTCATTTTGACCAAGGCCGGTTCGGTAGTGATCGTTTGCAAAGAAAAGGACGGTGTCAAATGCAGAGCAATTCGGATTCATTCCATGATGACTTCACCAGCGAAGTGGAAGTCACCCGGCGGCACACGCTGCGGATGCTGGGACTCGGAGCAGGAGCAGTTCTATTAGGGAGCGCGGACTTGCAAGCCGCGCCGTCGATCCCAGCACTGTTTCATCCCACCAACGGTGTCGGAAACGTCATTCTTGCCTTCGGTACTGAGTGGAAGTGGGCCACCAGCACGTGTGATGGAAAATACAAACGACACGCCGGTGTGGATATCGGCGGGGCTGCGGTTGCTGGGACAGCGGTTTATGCTGCCTTCGATGGGACAGTGAAGATCAAGTTCGTGGACACAAAAGGATGGAAAGGCTGCGTCGTCATCGAGCACAGCGATTCAAAGGGCAATAAGTTCACCACGACTTATTGGCATATCAACTACAGTGTTGGGACGACGGTGAAAAAAGGCGACAAAATCGGCGAAATTGCCGATCTCGGTGGTCTGACAACGAACCACCTGCACTACGGCCTACGCGCAGCGCCCTATAGCGCGGTGGCCCAGCGCGGCGCTTTGCCCTACACGATGGCTTGCGACGGTGACCCACAGTTTCCAGAGTGGTTTTTGCGTGGACTGTAAAGACCGCGTTCACCGATGCCCGCGGGTGATGTTTTGCGTGAGATCAGTGGTTCTGTCACTCTGGGCCACTGGCCTCTTCATTTTCCACTGTTCAGTCATGTTGATTGGAGATTTCAAATGACGAGCCGCAAGGGCATGACATTGATCGAGTTGATCACCACAATCGCGATCGTTGGAATTGTGATGGGGCTTTTATTGCCAGCAATCGTTGTGATTCGCGAACATGCACGTGCAGTGGCATGCAAATCCCGATTGAAGGACATTGGGTTGGCGATCCAACAATTCGAGGCAAGTACAAGTCGGCTGCCGGGACGCCATGAACTTCCATGGTCCGTCGAGGTGATGCCAAGTCTCAGCGAACCCCAGTTTCACTCCGCATTCCAGGTCAACATTGACCCAACTGACTCCCCAAACCGCGAACTCGGCCGTAGCGTGTTGATGTCGCTGGTGTGTCCGTCGGCTGAAATGCACACGATTGGCCCGAACAAATGGTCACCGTCGTTTTATGCCCTGAGTTCGCAGGTTGCAGGCGCTTCAATCGCCCGAATTAAGGATGGGACATCTCACACTGTCGGCACTTTTGAATACGCTATGGCGCTTGAACCTTGGATACAGCCTCCACTGTTCGAAATCGGGACCGAAGACGTTGGAAATCGACGACACATTGGCCTACACGTGGGAATGATGGATGGGTCCGTGAGGTCGATTTCAAAATCGGTGTCTTCAGAGACTCTAACTGCGATTTCCACAGCAAGCGGTGGTGAAGTCGTGACCGATTACTAAACGGCTTGGGGGGGCGAGCGCCGGGTGTCACTGGCGGCAGCTTTGACTGCCAGTGTGTTGAAGAACACTGGCAGTCAAAGCACTGCCAGTGGCACCCGTTTCATCGCGGTCAATCCGCGATCCCCACCTTCATCTCGTCGCTGTTGGCTTTGAGTTCCGGGGCGGACATCGCAATGGCTTTCTGGTCGCGGGTTGCGGCGATGTCCAAGCTTCGCTGGCGGAGTTGGTCCAAGAGGCGAAGCTTGTCTGCCACCGGCCGCGCGGCCAGTTGCCGCCGGTAATGGAGCTTGCTGCGGAGGATGTCGTCCATTTTCAACGTCACGATTCGCCTCGCAGAAACTGGTCCTCAAACCGTCGCCGGGTGCCACTGGCGGCTGCTCTGAGCCGCCAGTGTGCTTTGAAGAACACAGGCAGTCAAAGCACTGCCTCGTGGTACTCGAAACGCAGCTATTTCAGTCAGCCCGTGCGTCACCTGCGTTCTGAAAGGCTTGGACTGTTTGTTCCAGTTCGGGCAGCTTGTTTTCGATCACGTCCCAGACGATGTCGGCGTTCACATGGAAATAGGCGTGTGCCAGCCAGTCCCGCATTCCCGCGATTTTCGACCACTCGATCTGTGGCCTCTGGAGACGCACTTCGGCTGGAATGCGTTTCGCCGCCTCGCCGATGATCTCCAGATTTCGCAGCACCGCATCGTAGACCAATTGATTGCCGACCAATCCGGCCTGATCGAGTCCGCTGGTGTACTCGCGGACTCGCCCGCAGCATTCGAGGATGTCGTCCAGATACAAACGCCAATCACGGGACATGGACGGCTTCCTGTTCGATCTGGGGACGGAGTGCGGGACGAAGATCGGCCGGGATGACCAAGTCGATTCCTCCACCAAACAACTCTTCGAGATACAGCCTCAGCCCCATGTAGTTGTCGAAGGTGGGCCGTCCAACAAAATCGACGAGTACATCAAGATCGCTGCCGGACCGCGCCTCGTTCCGCGCCACCGAACCAAAGATGGACAAGTTCCGCACGCCGAACCTCTCCCGAATCCGGGGCAGGTGTTCGGACAAGAGTTGAAGAGCGTCTTGGCGATTCATCGTCCCACCTCACCGAGTCAAATGGCCGAAGACTTCCACATCGAGCTTGTCCCACCATTCGTCGGTGACGAGTTCGCCCTCACCGGACTCGATGCCTTCGAGGACGAGTTGCTCAATCCGGCGTTGCTCGGATCGTCGTCGGTCTTCCGCGTCGAGTAACCTCACGACAAGTTCGTCCGCTGACGCCAAGCCAAGTTCGGCGGCACGGCTGGTCGCGAATTCGGCTCGATCAGGTGGGAGCGTGATCGTCAGCAGAGACATGTCAGGAACTCCGGTTTTTCGTTCAGGCTCCGAGAACAACATCAGACGCCGTCAGAATGCTGGCGGCGTCTGACGAACAGAATAATCAAGTAGGGTGGGCATTGCCCACCACGACTTGAAGGTAACCCAACGATTGGTGGGCGATGCCCACCCTACATTTGTGCCATCAATCCGTGATGCCGACCTTCATCTCGTCGCTGTTGGCTTTGAGTTCCGGGGCGTACATGGCGCTGGCCTTTGTTGGCAGGGCACTGAAGTGGCCGGGGGTTTCCGCTCTAAGGCGGTAGCTGAGGCTGTGCTTGCCGCGCATCAGTTGTCTGACGAAGAAGGCGACTCGTTCGTCGCGGAATTCGACGTAGGCACCCATCGCGTTGCCGTTGTAGCCGCTGCGGACCTCGACCGGTTCGAAACCGGCGGCCTTCATGTCGTCGAACATCAGGTACTCGTAGTCATTTTTTGAGTCGATCTCCAACTCGATTTCGACGAGGTCACCGCTCTTGAGTTCGCTCAGGTTGGGAAGCTCAGTCCGGTCGTACTTCTCCACCTTTTGTTTGACCGCCTGACCTCGTGAGCCTTGCGCGTCGATCTGCTTGTCCACGCGGGTCAGCTTGTAGAACTTGCGGTTGACCTTTACCTCAAGGCCAGCCTTCGCAATGAAGTCCTCCAGCGTGAAGTTGGTCTGATAGACGTTGAAGTAGAGCGGGCCGGTTCCCTGCTTCTTCAGTTCGAGCGTGTGTTTGCCCGTCGTGACGGCATCGCCCTCCAGCACGAACTTGTTGTCGAACGTGAACAGGTTCGACGAATCGACTTTGACCTCCTTCTGCTTCTCGCCATCGAGCCACACTTCCACGGTGAGGTTCGGTTTGTCCTCGCCGCTGGCCTTCATGTAATCGGCGAGAGCCTCAATGCAGAGGGCGGTGTCTCGCGTGCTGTTCCAGTACGTCGCGTGCTTGCGGTTGTTGAGCAGATACTTCACCAGGCGCGACGCTCGCACGTCCTGAGCATTCACCTTCGACAGCAGCTTCAAATAGTAGGCGTTCGCCTCGATGTCACTGCCGTACCAGTACCACCAGCCGCCCTCGGGCAGCTTCAGGTACGCGGTCTGATTCTCGTCGTCCTGCACCACGAACTGTTCGATGTTCTCCAGGATCATCTTGAGCTTGTCGGCCTGCTGCTGTTTGTGCAGGGCGAGGCCGAAGAGGGCCTTCGCGTAGACCGGCAGTTGCACGCGGTCGCGATAGAGGAACTCGTTCATCTCGCGTGGGGCAGATTTGGAATCTGCCTGTCCTGCATTTGCCTCGGGCAGATTGAAAATCTGCCCCACGTCGGCGTCCACGAGGATCATGTAGACGAGAGCGTCCAGCGCGTCGGCGTGCTGTTTCTGACGGATATCCTTCTTGCCCCAGTTCTTGATCCACTGAACCTGTTCGGCCTGATAGCGGGTCAGCCATTCGACGCCCTTCTCCAAGACACCCGGCACAATCGCGACGTCATTGGCCTTGGCGACCTGCAAGCCGTGGACGACGACCGCCGTGGTGTGCGGCCACGAATGTTCGCCGTAGCCGCTGAACCAGCCCCAGCCGCCGTCTGACACCTGCATCGACGTGAGCCGTTCCAATCCGTCCTTGACCATCGCGCGGACCTCGTCCTCGTCGAAGACCGGGTTGCGATCGAACCGTTTCCAGCGTTTGGCCCGTTCGACATCGTCGCCGATTTCCTGCGCGTTGAGGTTCGTCCGTTTCGCCTGAATGTCCTTGAGGTTGAGCTGCATGTTGAGCAGCACCTTCTGCGTGATGACAGTTGGCAGGAAACGGTTCAGCGTCTGTTCGGTGCAGCCATACGGGTAATCGACCATGTACGGCAGGGCATCAACCATCGCTCCGGCCAGTGTCGGCGAGAAGCGGGCTTCGAGGCGCGACTCGTTCGGGCGACGGGCCTCGGGAACGGTGAACGTCACCTTGCCCGAGGCATCGGTGGGACGGATCGCCCCGCTGAACGATTCAGTCTTCAGCATCCCGTGAACGTAGACCGGGAAGCTCATCTGCATCGCATCCGACTCTTCATCTGTCAACGCTTCGACCGTGATACGAGTCGTTCCCTGATCGGCTACTTTGACTCGCCAATCGACGCGCTGTTCGCCGCCCGCCGCGAGCTTGATCGTTTGCGTGACTTCTTTCACCCAAGGGGGCGCGTCTCCCTTGGGAGCGGGTGCGAGGATCGAGAGCAATTTACCGTCGATGGCCAGCGCAACTTCAACCTGCTTCTCGGTCTTGAGGTAATTGTGGACGTTGGCCGAGATGACGACTTCGTCCTTGTCCACGAAGAAGCGCGGGGCTTGAAGACGAACCAAAAGGTTCTTCTTCGTGGTGACTTCGGTCTCGCCCTGACCGACCTTGGTGCCGAGACCCATGGCCCACGTCTTCACCTTCCAACCGGTCAGGCTTTCGGGCATCTTGAACTCGACGCTCGCCAGACCGGTCTTGTCGGTCGTGATCGCGCCCGCCCAGTAGGCGGTGTCGGCGAAGTTCGAGCGGATCGCTGGCTGCTGCATCGGCGCGGCTCCGGCAGCAACTCCCGCCTTGTCGGCAGCCTGACCCTCCGCCATCGCGGCTTCTTCCTTAGCAGCGGCCATCGGTGCGGGAGGCCCGCCCGGCGCGGCGGTCATCGCTCGTAGCTTCGCTCCCTTTGAACGCGTCATCGTCATCGGGCCGCCGCCGCGACCGCCACCCATTCCCAAACCGTCCATCCCTTCGCCCAGCATCCCGCCGAAGACACCGAGGTCAGCCATTCCGATCTCACCGTTCTTCAGCAGGTTGGTGAACCAGCGGTCGAGCGTGCAGTCGCGTTGCGGATGATGATGCCGACGCCACTTCCAGAAGAACTCTTTGATTTCGGGGACGTTGCTGCCGCCGGAGATGTATTCGACGCTCTTGTCATAGACGGAGAGGACCGTCGAACCGACGAACGGCTCGCCCGTGTGGTCGGTCAGTTTGACTTGAACCTTCGCGTCGGCCCCCGGTTTGTATTCGGTCTGCGACGGCAGCACCTCGACGTTGATGACCCGCTTCTCGGGCGGGACGACGACTTCGCGGGTCTCTTGGTGGTACTTGCCGTCGGCGATGGTGAAGGCTTCGAGGAAGAAGTTCGGCATGTCCTTTTGAACGACCGCGATCTCCTCGACCGTGTTCTTGCCCTTCAACCGAATCACCTTCGGCGGGAGATAGACGCCATTCGACGGACGGACGAACAGCACGACGCAGCCGTCCGGTTTGTTGGTTGTGACCATCAGCTTGACGGTCTCGCCGGGAGCGTACTCCTGTTTGTCGGTGATCAGTTCCAGATCGTTGAAGCGGAACTCGCGGCCGTCGAATCCGTCGCCTCGCACGACGAAGACGTACCCGCCCTCGATCGTGTGTTCCTTTCCGTCGGTCACCTTGTACGAGAGCCGATACTGCCCGGCCTTGCTCGCGGCGAGTTGCTGCTGCGCGTGACCGGCCTCGTCCGTGTTGAGCTTCCACGTCTGCACAGCCTCTTCGACCGGCTGCTGCTTCGCGTCGTAAGTGACTTTGAACAGAGTCAGCTCACCCGTTCCCTTGACCGGTTTGTTATCGACCGTGTGCGCGTCGAAACTGGCGTGGACGGTGTCGCCGACTTTGTAGTGGCCTCGATCGACCCAAGCGAAGACGCGGAACGGCTGCCGCGCAACGAGGACGCTCCCCGTCCCAACGATCGTGCGGCGCGATTCGTCCACGACTTCGGCCGTGATCGAGTACGAATGATCTTCGTCGCCGTGAATCTCCTTGGCGGGCAGCGTGTCGATTTCGACGGAGACTTCTCCCTCGGGACCGATCTCGACCTCACGCTCGACGATCACTTCGGGCGGAGTCGGGTTGTGACCGATCCACCACGCGATCGGACGCATACAGCCCCAGCGGTTGAAGCCGGGATACCACGCGTAATCGGACGCGAACCACCAGTAGCCTCGCCCATAGAACCAGTCCCACTTCGCCGTCGGATGCCAGTGGCTGTCGTGAGCGGTCCGCAGCACCTTGTACTTCACCTTGCCCTTCGTCACCGGAGCACCGAAGAAATACTTCGCTTTGATCTTAGCCGTGACCTTCTCACCGAGGGCCACCGGTTCGGTCGGAGCCTCGACCGTCACTTCGTATTCGGGTTTTTTATATTCTTCGACACGGAAGCTGCCTCCCTGATGGAGGTTGTTCATGACGAGCAACTGGTACGTGCCGAGCATCGCTCCCTTGGCCAGCGGGAACTCGCCCTCGATGCCGCCGAACTTGTCCGTTTTGAAGACCTTCTCCAGCACCTTCTCACCCTGTGGATTGTTGATCTGGACGGTGAAGTCCTGGTTTGCGAACTCGGTCTTATCGGGCTGGTCGTACTTGCTGGTCTGAATCCAGAACTTGAACTTCACGGTCTGCTCGGGGCGATAGACGGGCCGGTCGGTGATCGTGAAGACGCGCGTCGCCGAATAATCCTGATCGTGTCGTTGCCCCCACCACGCATGAGTGAACCCGGTATAGGCCAGCCGCCCGGCATCCGTCTTCGCGACGATCAGCCATTGATAATCGTGAGGCACCTTGGCCGCTGGCAGCGTGATGAGACCGTTCGCGTCGGTGAACTCGGCGAAGTTGGTGGTCGTGATCTTCCATTGCTGCTTGTTCGGTGCGACCTGTTCCTGCCTCCAGCCGAAGAACTCGACATTGGCCTTCGCGATCGGCTGCCCCGTCACGGCATCGGCCACGAAATGGAGCGACTTCTCATCGAGCGGCTTTCGCACGAGGGCCGCGTCCGCCAGCCAGATGATCACGCGGCTGATGTTGCCGTCGGCCAGCTTGCCCGTCAGCAGATAGGCCCCCGCCTTTTGCAGAGGCGTTGTGACCTTGACCACGCTGTCGAAATGGTCGGGCTTCGGCGTGAGGTCCAGCTTCCACGTCGCGACCGACTCGCCGAGGTACTGCTTCTGATTCTCGGAGACGAGGCGAAAGCCGATATCCTGGACGTTGAACCGGTTCCAGTCGATCTGCGCGGGAGACGACTTGAGGTACGCCTTCACGTCGTCGAGCAGCTTGTCGATCTTGATCGCATGGGCCTCGAACGAGACGGCCTTCGCGTTGCGGAAGCGGAAATCGACGGTGGCTCCCTTGCCGGCGGGGGCGACTTGCAGGTTCTCGAACCGGCCCCAGTTCTTCACGATTTGATCGAGCCGCGCCTGACGATGCTGTTCATCACCGAACTTCGCCAAGGCAACCTTCCATGCCTCACCCGCCTTCACGTACTGACGACGGTCCTCGTAAATCTGGGCGACCTGATCGGCGGACGGCGGCGCGTGGGCGCTGTCGTTCGGACGATTGGCGATCTCTTGGAAGAGCTTCAGCGGATTGAATTCGTCGGGCAGCTTGAACCGCTTCACGCCGGTGGCGAGTTTCGCGATGGTCTCGTCGTCGCCGAGAGTCTGCACTGCAAACGGGCCGCTTTCGTTTTTGTCGTCTTCGGTTCCTGAGCCGCCTCGCAACCAAGCCATCGTCTGCACGCCGAATTGATTGTGCAGGAACGTGGCGAACGAGTAATCGACTTCGTTGCGTAGGACGTTGTTGACCTCAACGGCTTGCGTCTGCATCCAGCGCCAGCGTTCGCCGTCCGACTTGGCGTCGGCCCACGACTTGGGAACGCGATGAAACACGGCGTTACCATCCTCATCGACGGGTGCCCCCTTCGACTCGCCGCCGCCGTGCATCCCATGCCAGCCGCGACCGCCCCACTGATTGCCTTCTTCGTAGTCGGGCAGCGTCGAGAGATCGGTCAGCGCTTGCAGCCGCCACGCTTCGATGCTCCCGAGTTGCCGGGCGAATTCGAGGAAGCACTGGGCGACCTCAACTTTGTTGTCGTCTTTCACTGCAAACGGGACCGTCTG
>JAYTXB010000920.1:0-13802 GCA_043743205.1 Schlesneria sp. | reverse complement strand
CAACTCGGGGACCGAGGCATCGACCAACACGAACTTGTCGGTCAGCTTTTCCTTCAGCTTTTCGGCGAGATCAATCGACATCGAACCTCAACTCCACAGGCGAACTTCAGGACATGATTTTCAGTCGGCTTGAGACATCCACTCCGGACGCCTCAACGACCGCTTCCAAGCGGCGGGCGGATTCTGAGAAAACAGCCGCATGAAATCAAGCCGCGCGTCCGGTCTTGGAATCAGTCGCTCGTCAGGACAGAATCGCGTCCGCTGCTCCGTTACTCGTGTCGCTCGCCTCCTGTTCTCCGCGTAGAGGCTCGTATCAACCTCAGTCTCTCTGCGCTCACCTTCGGCTGGCAGTTAAAACTAATTCGGTTCCTCAGAACTTATCCAAGAAGCAAGACTGTGATTTGTAGGATGGGCACTCTTGCCCGTCTGGTCTTCAGATCACTCTGGAGTTCGCTCCAAAGCTGGACGGGCAAGAGTGCCCATCCTACAGGGCTGTTTTTGGACAAGTTCTTACTCCATTGAGAGACACTTCTGTGCGGTACGTCCTGGAACATTTGGCCGTGGTATTTGGAGCGGCCACCGGTGCCTTGGCCGCGCGCGGCAAAGGGATCGATCTGTTTGGGGTCGTGGTGCTGGGTTTGGTCGCTGCGGTCGGGGGTGGCACGCTGCGCGATGTGGTCCTCGACGTGCCGGTCTTCTGGGTGCAAGATTCGTCGTTCATTCTCTCGGGAGCGGTGGCGGCGGGGGCCATGTTCTATCTCGCGCGCTTCGTCGATCCCTCGTCGCTGCCGCTGCTGATCGTGGATGCTTTTGGCTTGGCGTTCGTCGCCACGTTGGGAACTCACAAGACCTTCTCACTCCAACACGCGGGAACCGTCTGCGTCGTCTTCGGTGTGGTGACAGGAGTCGCGGGCGGAATGATCCGAGACGTGTTGCTCGGCGAAGTCCCGCTGGTCTTTCGACCGAACATCTACCTCTACGCGACAGCGGCGTTGATTGGTGCAATCGCCTACCTCGCCGCCGCCAGCCTCTGGCCGAACAGCCCGTTCAATCTGATCACGGGAGCGACCGTGATCCTGCTCCTCCGACTGGCGGCCATTCGTTGGCGTTGGAGGCTCCCAGTCTTTCAAGCGGAGCATGATGGCGTTGCGTGACGTGAGAGAAACGGACACGCTGTCACTCGTCATTTGTGGTTTGTCACTCGTCAGTCAGAACCGGGACCAACGATGAAACTTGTCTTGATGGTGACGTTGGCAAAGCTGGTGACAGATTATTCGCCTACTGTAGTCGCGTCGCTCCGCCGACGGGACCGCGTGGCACGACACGCATCGCTGGTATCTCTCTCCGCTGTGCGGGGCATCGTTATGACAACTCGCAACGTCACGACTACGACCCTGCTTGCTTCGATCACATTGCTCGTTCTGACATTCATTCCCGTTGCTCACGCGGACACCTTCACGGTGCGCGAGGACGATGGCAAACAAGTGACGATCAAAGCGAGACTGGCTGGTGAAGGTCAGGGCGTCATGGCTCTTGAGCGGCCGGATGGCCGGATTGAAGTGGTGCCGCAGAACCAGATTCTCAAGCGAGAACCCGGTCCCGATCCCGAGCCGCTATCGGGCGCGGCGGTCTTGGAGCGTCTGTCCGAGCGGTTCGGCAAGCAGACGTTTCGCGGTCATGCCGACGCGCCGTATGCCATCGGCCTGATTCTCGCCCAACCGCTACCAAAGCAGTTCGAGCCGAAAGCCATCACCTTCCTGAAGAAGGCGGCCACGTTCATGAAGACGGTCGAGAAGGTCTTCATCGGCTTCATCGACGACATGAAGATCGACATCGTCAAGCCGCGCTATCCGCTCGTCCTCCTGATCTTCGAGACCGACGAAGACTTCATGAAGTACACCGAGGCTGAGACCGGTGGAAAGGGGCTGTCGGCCGGAAATATTCTCGGCTTTTACAGTGGCCTCTCGAACCATCTGGCCATCCGCATGAGCGAGTGCCACACGTTTGAGACTCCGCTGCACGAAGCCATCCATCAGCAGGTCCACAATCGCGGCGTGCTGCAACGGCTGGCTCCCGCTCCGGCGTGGTTCAACGAAGGAATCGCGACGGGCTTTGAAGGGAACGGCGACAAGATGAACGGCGGGCCGCTCAAGGTGAGTGCGCGATATTCAAAGGCGGCGTCTCGTGCTCGAACCGTCGATTGGGATGATGTCGTGGCTGACGACAAAGCCTTTCGCGGCGATGTTCTCGCGGGTGAAGCCTATGCTCACGCATGGAGCATTCACTGGTTCCTCGCGACCAAGTACCGCAAGCAGTACGTGAGCTACCTCCAAGTCCTCAGCCAGAAGCAGCCGCTCGCAAAAGACGATGCCGCCAGCCGACTCTCCGATTTTGAAACCGCCTTTGGCAAGTCGGTCGGCAAGTTGCAGAGCGAGTTTCCGCAGTGGCTCGAACAGGGGGCGAAGAAACAAAAGATCTCATTAAACGACGCCAAGCCCCCCGGCTACATGGTGACGTTGTCGAATCTCGCCGAGGTCGAAATGAACGCAGTGAAGACCAACAACAGCTTGGAAGTCGGCGGCCAAATGAGAAGCATCTCGCACATCAGGCCGATGTCGTTCCACGTGACCGTCGAGACCGATGCGGGAACGTATGCCGAATGGTTCCAGCCGAACGTCGCGCCGCTCAAGGTCGTGCCGCTGCCTAAACAGTCAGCTCAAAAACGGATGCAGAACGCGCCGGGCGGCCCCTCATCCACGTTCCGCGTACGCGTACGAGCCGTCGTCCCCGACAGCGACGACGCCCAACAATGGCAGCGCGGCCAACTCCCCATCCCGGTCTTCGGCAGCTAAGGACTGGCACACTAACTAAGGGGTGGGTCCGCAATCACTTCCCGATCTGGAAAGTGAGTTTAACCGCCTCACTTCCATCCGCGCGAGGTCTATCGCGACTCGATTGCGGACGGCTTTCCGACCAGCATGTCCGGATCAGGTGGTGGAGGTGCGGTCGTGGGCGAATGTGGGAACACCTCTCGCTTCGCACTCTGTGATCAGTCTCCTGACAACTCCTCGCGCCTGCGACTAAGATGCCGCCCCTCGATTTGACCTGACCTGCCGAAAGGGACTGACTTTGCCGAACAACCCGATTTCGATTGGCCGCTGGCGTTGTGGACGACGCGAGCCGCTGGTGTTCATTGCTGGACCGTGCGTCATTGAAAGCGAAGAACTGGTGCTGGAGGTCGCCCAGCGATTGGCCGAGGTCTCGTCGTCGCTGAACGTGCAGATCGTCTTCAAGTCGAGCTTCGACAAAGCCAACCGCACGAGCGTGGACAGTTTTCGAGGGCCGGGTCTCGAACGAGGTTTGGAGATTCTGGCCAAGGTCCGCGAAGTCACCGGCTTGCCGTTGTTGACTGACGTGCATGAACCGAGTCAGGCGGAACCCGCAGCCGCAGTTTGTCAAATCGTTCAGATCCCCGCGTTCCTCGCCCGACAGACCGATCTCGTGGAAGCCGTCGCCACCGCGACAGCCAAGCACGGCGGAACGATCAACGTAAAGAAGCCGCAGTTCGTCGCGCCAGAAGACATGGTTCACGTCGTCAAAAAATGTGAGGCATTTGGAAATCCCAACGTGCTCCTGACAGAGCGCGGCACGATGTTCGGCTACGGTCGCCTGGTCAACGACCTACGTTGCATTCCGGTCATGCAGTCGTTCGGCGGTCCCGTAATTTTTGATGCCACGCACAGCGTTCAGCTTCCGGGAGGAGCGACCACGGGAGGCCGACGTGAATTGGTTCCGTTCCTCTCTCGCGCGGCGGTCGCTTCCGGCTGCGACGGCATCTTTTTCGAGACACACCCGAACCCCGATCAAGCTCTCAGCGACGGCCCCAATATGATCCCATTGCAGGAGCTTCCTCGCCTGATTTCACAACTGGTGCGACTGAGAACGTTGGCACTGGAGTTTGCCGAATGAGATCAGGCCAAATCGTGTATCGCAGGCAATGTGACAGCAGTAAAAAATGCTCAACAAGTTGTCCAGCTTCGGCGTAGGTGCGGGAACGGAAAGCCAAACAGTCGAGTTTGTTAGGCGATCCGCAGCAATAGATTTACCCCCAGTAGCCTGTTGATCGCCTTAGTCCGCTTGCCATTCCAATTGAGTCCGTACACATACCTCATCGAGTAGAACCCATCGTCATGAAAGTTCGACATGCTTCGGTCCTGATTGCCAGTGCTTTGCTGTTGGGGACTGTTTCTGGTTGCCCCCAGAAGGCGGTCGTGTCGTCGGGAAAGTCCGCCACCAAAGTCGCCTCTGCTGAAGACCTCCTCAAGAGCGCCATCCATCAACTTCGCCCCGAGACTTTCAGTATTGCCGCAGCTCCCGACAAGCCGGTGAGTCTGCTCAATTCCTGGCGCGGCATGCTGGCCGACGCAAAGCCGTCTGGTGAGACCACCGAGGCGGAAGCGCCCGCGCTGCCCAATGGTTGGGCCAATGTCGAAGTCCAAAAGTGGCTGAAGACGGAAAAGTTTGACGAACAGGATGCAATGCACATTCGGGACTGCCAGTTGACTCACGCCATCGCGACCTATCTGGCCGCACGCAGTAATGATGAGTTGCAGCGCGTGCAGGAAGTCTTCCAGTACGTCGTACGCAACATCGCGCTGCGCGGCGACGATGATCCCGAACTGCCGATCTCAACTTACCTGTTGCTGATGATCGGGCGCGGTTCTCCAGAGGACCGGGCCTGGGTTTGTGCCTCCATTTTGAAACAACTGCGTATCGACAGTGTCATCGTTCGACCGAGTGACGCGGCAAAGGCCGATGAGGACGAATGGTTGCTCGGAGTGATCCTGAACGATCGCGTCCATCTGTTCGATCCGAAATTGGGACTCGCAATCCCATCCTCTGTGGAAGCCGGTGGAGTCGGCAGCACGCCCGCATTGCTGAACGAAATCGCGTCCCACCCCGAATGGTTGCAACAATTGGCAGCTCGCCCTGACCAGCCATACTGGATCGATGCCGACTCGATGAAGGAGCCGAGCCTCATGGCCATTGCGGAGCCGGGCTATTGGAGTCGCCGCATGAGTCGTTTGGAACAGGTGCTGCCAGCGGAGTCCACTTGCATCCTATTTGAGCCTGTGGCTGATGATCTCGGCAGAACAGGTCTGCTCAAACGCATTCATGCCGCGCAGCCCGCGAAAGCGGTTGAGGAACTGAAGCTCTGGGCTTATCCCAACCGCCAAATGGTCGCCGCGCGGAATGCGAATCAAGCGCTGTTGCAACAATTGCAGCAGGCTCTGATCAGCTTCAGCGCACCGATCAGCGTAAAAGTGGATCTCCAATCCGGCAATCCTTCGGATGCCGTTCCCGAACGGAAGATGCTCAAGATTCGAATCGACCAACTCTTGGGCAAGTTTGAGGAGGCAACGCAGCGTTACCTCTCGATTCGACATCTTGAAATCGAAACGAGCCCGCTGGCTGAGGTCGCACAACTGCATCGTCGTGCCGCCGAAGACGCGATCTATTGGAGTGGCCTCAGTAAATTTGAGGCGGAAGAGTTCGACGCGGCTGTCGAACAATTGGCGGGCTACGTGAAACGATTCGATCGCAAGGGCCGCTGGACCTTCGCCGCTCGCTCCTTGCTGGCAGAATGCCACGTCCGCCAAGGCAAGTTCGCCCAAGCGATCTCGGCTATCGAGCGAACCATCTCAGAAGATCCGTACCGCGAGGCCAATGCCGTCCGCATCAAACGCTGGAAGCCGTTCGCCAAAAGTGCGGCTGATGCAGGCAACAACAAGTAGCTGACGCGCTGGACAGAATGGGCAGTCCCCCCCCGTCCGGCGCTGGGTGCTCGGGATCATGGAATCAAGATCGGACGGGAATGAGTTTCCCTCCTCCAACGCGGCACTTCGGCCTGCTCTCAGATCGCCGCGGTCTCGGTGAGGCAATCGGCCGTCCCGTGGTTCGGGGCGACCATCGCCTCTTGAGGTTCCGTCTTCAGTTCAAATAGCCCATCTTGGCCCGGCTGGAAGAAGCGGCGAAACCACAGCATTCGCTGCACATTGGGTTGTGGCGGAGTCATCGCGAAGCAGACGCCACGCTTCTCTTGCCAATCGACCAGCATCCCGAAGAACCCGCTGGGGATGTACTTCACGAAACGCATGTCGATCGAGATAGAGCGACAGCGCTCGTGTTCGATGAGCTTGAACAGACCCTCGCGCAGGAGCGCCAAGTCTGCCCCGTCCCAGATTTCCATCTCGCCAATATGGAGATGATGGATTCCATCTTGGACGTTGATCAACATCCGCTTGAAGTGGCGTTGTTGCGTCATGTCGGGGGTTCCCAATCCGAAGCTTGCTGTTCTTTACGAAGCTCACGTTGGCTTCGTTGTGGAACATCTCGGAAAGCAAACACCGGGCCGGAACGGAGACTGAAGCTCAGATCGACGCAAACACTTCAGAAATGCCACATTCTCACGGATGGTCACCGCCACAAACAAAGCCCCACGTTTCAGAAACGCCTCATGGAACAAGCTCGCGATGCCGAATGGCACCATCGTATTTGGGAACGGCAGTTGGTCGCTGTTCAAGATCGAGAAGCCTCACCAAACTGCACTGCGAGCGAAGGCATCTCGCTCCAACCACACCTTCGGCTTCCTCGATCACGACTCCCACGAGCCGCTTGGCGAGTCAGACTCAACCGACGAAGTACATCAGTCGTCCGCAGGTGCAGAACTTGATCGCCCCCCCCTTGAGTTCGACCACGGTCTGTGGTGTCAGACCGATGTAGCAGGAACCGCAGGAGCGGCCCTTCACCGGGGCCAGCGCCTTCGCGCCGTAAGCCGCAACGAGTCGCTGATAGGTGGGAATGACTTCGGCAGGCAGCACCGACTCGACATCACCCACTTTCGCCGTCAGTTCTTCAATCTGTTGTCGGAGTCCCGCATCTCGCTCCTTCACAACGGCGGTGAAAGTCGTGAGTTCTTGTTCGATCTTCACTATTCCAGCATCAACCTGGTTGACATCCAACTGCATCGCATCGATCCCTTCGAGGGCTTCGATGATTTCGTCTTCGAGGACACTGTTCGCCATTTTGTCGGCCGCAATTTGCGTCCGCAGTGCGTCGTACTCACGATTCGACGAGACGGCGTGGAGTTTCGCTTCGAGATCACGAATGCGGTCTTCGTTGGACTTCAACTGCAGGCTCTTCTGTTCGGAAGAGACTTTCAACTGCTTGAGTTTCAGCCTTCGGGCATCCAGTTCGGCACGCTTCGCATGGATTGAACTCTGCCGAGCGGTGATCTGAAGCGGACCTTGCTGAAGAAGGTGAGTCTGCTCTTCAAGTTGTTCTCGCAGGTCGTGTATTTCCTTCAACCCGGTATTGGTCGGCGTCATCCATTCACTCCACGGAGGTGAGTCTGTCTCGAAAGTCCAGTGGACTATAACAAGAAAACGCGGGCCGGTCTTTACGACCGGCCCGCGTTATTGTCGAGTCGAACTGCGCCTCATGCGTGAACATCAGTTGGCCGGCGCTGCTGCCGTAGCCAGCGTGTCCAAAAATCCCTTGAGTTGCTTGCTGCGTACCGGATGCTGCAACTTGCGAACGGCTTTGGCTTCAATTTGACGGACGCGTTCTCGTGTAACTTTGAAGATACGACCGACTTCTTCCAGCGTGTAGGTGTAACCATCGCCGAGGCCGTATCGCAGCTTGATGATCTCGCGTTCACGGTAGGTTAGCGTCTTGAGGACCACATCGATCTTGTCCTTCAGCATCTCCTGCGTCGCGGAATGGACGGGGCTTTCTGTCGATTCATCCTCGATAAAATCGCCAAAGAAACTGTCTTCGCTTTCCCCGACGGGGCGATCAAGACTGATTGGGTGCCGAGAAATTTTGAGAACCCGGCGTGTCTCATCCAGACTAACGCCAGCGGCTTCAGCGGTTTCTTCGATTGTCGGCTCGCGGCCCTTTTCTTGGAGCAATTTCTTACTGACCTTGCGCAACTTCGACATGGTCTCGATCATGTGTACCGGGATGCGAATCGTGCGCGCCTGATCAGCGATGGCGCGGGTAATGGCCTGTCGAATCCACCATGTGGCGTAGGTCGAGAACTTGTAGCCGCGACGGTATTCGTACTTGTCCACGGCACGCATCAAGCCCGTGTTCCCTTCTTGGATCAGGTCCAGGAAGCTGAGACCGCGATTGCGGTATTTCTTCGCGATCGAAACCACCAGCCGCAGATTTCCGCCGGACAAATCTCGCATGGCCTGTTCATAGGCGGCAAAACGCTCGTGAATCTCTTCGATTCGCTTGTTGAGACTCTTGGGGTCTTCCAAGGTCATCAGCATGAGATCTCGCAGTTCCTTCTGCAGACTGGTGCGCTCATCTCGGGCCGACTTCAGATGCTTCAGGCTGTCGATCTGCCGTTGAAGTTCCGTCATGCGGCGCGAGAGTTGTTCCATGCGGCGCATCGTCGGTTGCAAGCGTTGCGTCCGCAGGCTGAGTTCTTCGAGAAGTGTGACCATCTTGCGACGGCGCTGGACCAACGACAGTCGTGCGGCGCTAACTTCCGCAGCGGAACTCTCGGGGTTGAGGCAGACTTCGTACTCGTGCGAACTCTTACTCCTCAAGTTTTCGAGCGTCTTCAGGTTGTGCGGCATCCGACCGAGAATCTGATTTTTTTCCAGTCCTTCCGTCACTGAGACCTTGATCGTCCGGTCAAACGGCAACTCGCTGCGATGGACTTTCGTGAGAATGTCGATCGACAACTTGAGCGCATATTCGCTCTCCAGCAGATGCCGACGGAACCGCTTCCGCGTCACTTCAATTTTCTTCGCGAGCGAGATTTCTTGTTCGCGCGTCAGTAGGGGAATCTCACCCATTTGGGTCAGATACATCCGCACGGGATCGTCGATCTTGCGCGACTTCTCTTCGCCCGGCTCTTTGGGCTTGGTCACTTTGAGCTTGAGTGGACGCTTGCGCAAGTCATCCAAGCTGACGGGCAACTTTGAATCGGGGACGATCTCGAGGCCGAGTTCATCCAACGACGCCAAGAGGTTGTCGAGCTTCTCGGGATTGAGCGCTTCGTCGGGCAAATAGTCATTCACTTGAGTGAACGTCAGGAAGCCCTGTTGTTTGCCGGTTTCAATCAGTTGGTTCAAGCCCTGGTCGAGTCGGTACACCTGAAGCTCCTCCAAAAAACGGATTCACGCTTTGATTTCATCTGCCGTGTGCCGAGATGACGACTCGCACACCGTTTGTTCTGTGACACTTTTGCTTATTTTGCGGGACTTCTCGATTGGCAACCTGTCCCAGTTTTCACTGCGGACTTCTCGTAGCGAAGGTTGGGCCAAACACATCAAACTTTTCTGGCCGAACGTCGCTGATGAAACTGGGAGGCTTGTTGCAGCAAATCGAGAGTCTCCTGAGTCAGGTTCGTCGTCTCGCGCGGACGTTCGACCATTCGACCTTGAGCCGCACGATGAGAATCCTGAGTTCGACGCCACTTCAAACCGTCCAGCACTTGCCGCAGCAAACCATTGAAGGAATCTGTTCCTTCCCGGGCGGCATCCTCTGCCAGTTTCGTCGCGATCTCCCGTTCGCGTGCCTGTTCGTCAATCCAAACGATCAAGCCCTTCAAGTCGGGGCACTCCAGTCGAGACAGCACTTTGTCGAAGCTGGGTAACTGGCCGTCATCGCTCAAGTCAAAGCAGACGGTCAACAGTTCTCGCAGAACCTCGTTCCTAAAATCATCCGTGCCGATCTCTCGCCGAACCGCGTCAATCATATCCGGCGAAGTGAACAGGAGCTGGAGTAATTCGCACTCCAGCAGATCGTCCTTGCTTTGAGTTTGCTGGAGTGAAAGGATCGCCGGTCTCCAGCGGTGATGCGGGGTCTCACCGGTTGATTCGGTTGCGGAAACTCTTCGCTCTGCCGACCGCATCAGCCCCTCTCGATGCTGGCCTCTCAAATCACTCAAACGTTTCCGCACGTCCAATTCGGGCAATCCGAGTCTTAGCGGCAGGCGGCTAATCAGGAGCTTTTCTTTTTCCGTTCCCGCAACCCCAGGTGACATGACCAGCAGTTGCAGCATCCCATCCAAAACTCGCATCCGAGCATCAACCGTCTCAGTCCCATAACGGGCCAATAACAACCGCAACACGTACTCCGCCACTTCGGGAGCAGCATCGATCAAACTCTGCATCGCGGCGGGGCTGTGTTCTTGCAAGAACTCGTCAGGGTCCAAATTCCCCGGCAGCGTCAATATTCTCAGGTCAACGTCTTGTGCGAGAAACTTCGTCAGCGCCCGCTCTGAAGCATCCTTTCCCGCTTTGTCGCCGTCGTAGAGCAGAACAACCTTTCGAGCCAGCCTCTTCAACAGCGTGACGTGCGATTCTGTCAGAGCCGTTCCCAGCGTGGCCACGGCATTCATCAAACCAGCCTGCTGGAGCTTCAAGCAATCGGTGTACCCCTCAGTGACGAGGACGGTCTCAGACTTTTTGATTGCATCGCGCGCCCAGTTCAAGCCAAAGCAAAGCTGACTCTTATGGAAGACGGCGCTCTCGTCACTGTTCAAGTATTTCGGAGCGTCCTTCCATGAAGTGTCCGGCAGGATGCGTCCCCCAAACGCCACCGTGCGGCCTCGTTCGTCGTGAATCGGAAACAGCACGCGATCCACGAAACGATCCTTGTAACCGTTACCGTCGGTTCGCTCGGTGATGAGCCGCGCGCTGGCCAGTAACTCCAACTCAAACTTTCCTTTGGCGCGACGCAGCAACCACTCGCGATCGTCGGGCGAATACCCAAACTTACAACGAGCGATCGTCGCCTGTGTAAATCCTCTCTCGCGGAGATACCGCCGCGCTCGCTCTCCCGCCGCCGTGCCGAGCAGAAACTGGTGAAACTCCTCCGCCGCCCAACTCAGAACATCGAACATCTGCGGCTTCTGCGAGGATTCACCCGGTCCACGACGAAACTGTGTGGGGAGTTCGAGGTGAGCACGTTGAGCCAAAAACTCCAACGCTTCACGGAACCCAAGATTGTCGTGCTTCATCACGAATGAGAAGCAGTCGCCACCCTCTTGGCAGGACCAACATTTATAGGACTGTCGCTCAGGATTTACCGTAAACGACGGGGTGTGGTCGTCATGAAACGGACACAGTCCCTTGAAGATGCGACCGCCCTGTTGAGGCTGCAGCGCGAGAGTCTCGCCGATCAGATGCACAATGTCTGTGCGCGACCGAACCAACTCTTTGAACTCGGCTGATGAAGTTGCATCCACGGGCGAGACCTCTCATTTGCTGCCATGACCTGTGGGACACACGCTCGACAGAAGACATCGAACGCGAACATCAAACGGGGAGTGTCGAAGAACAGAAGGTTCGATTGAACATCTAGCGGCGAAGATCGTCGTGGCCGCTCAGTGTCAGCACGGGAGGGGGGTTGACATTTCACCACCCTGACTCGACTTCACCGCCAGCAGGCTCGGCAAGCTCGGGCTGATTCTAGCCCTTGACCGTGGACCGTCAAGGAATGGCGAGCAGACGACCTAGATCGGCATGCCCGCCGTCTGTTCGTACTGATTTACATGAAAACACGGGGCGACGAAGAGTTCGATCCGACAGACGCGAATCGTGAATTCGTCCCGATCGGGGCTGTGCGGTCGGTCCCCCCAGCATTCTCACGAGCAGAACAACCAGGTGGACAGACAGTTGGTTTACGCAAACACCAAGGCCACCAAACGAGACATACCGTTCGCCATCGTCCGGGACTTCATGATTCTGCCACCATCATGGAGGGCGAGTTGCAGTAACCGCACTTGGCCGCAGCAAACTCACTGGCGAGGTGGTTCGGCGTTGAACAGGCTGGAGCGGTAGAGGCCCATCTGGCGCAAGCTGTATTTCCCCAAAACGCCCAGCGTCGAGAGGCCGTACTTCACGCTGCGTCGAAAGTTGATGCTGCTCGCTTCGTCGAAGTACCGCACGGGAACGGGGATGTCCCCGAGTTTGAAGCCGAAGTGAACGGCCTGCGCCAGGAACTCGCTGTCGAACACGAAGTCATTCGAGTTCTTCGTGTACGGGATCGTCTCCAAAACTTCGCGGCGATACGCGCGAAAGCCGCTGTGAAAATCGCCGAGGTTCTGTCCGAGAACCATGTTCTCGACGAGTGTCAGTCCACGATTGGCGACGTATTTCCAACGCGGCATCCCGCCTGACAGGGCTTCGCGTCGAGTCCGAATACGTGATCCCATTACGAAGTCGCAGATGCCGAGTCGGATGATCTCAACCGCGACCGGAATCACCCGGCTGTCGTACTGATAGTCCGGGTGAATCATCACGATGTAGTCGGCACCAGAGTCCAGTGCATGGCGATAACACGTCTTCTGATTGCCGCCATATCCGAGATTCTTCTCGTGACGAATCACGGTCAATCCCAGCCGTTCGGCAATCTCAACCGTGTTGTCCTTGCTGCAATCATCAACCAGAACGATCTCATCGACCGAGCCGGGAGGGATGTCAGCGACGGTTCGCTCCAATGTCCGTGCCGCGTTGTAGGCGGGCATGACTGCGATCGTCTTACCGCGCGAAGGAAGAGTCGAGACCGGTGACACTGTGAGTTCGGGAGTGAGTGACAAGGAAGCACGATCTAAAACAATGAGACGGCAAACAGGGCATCAATGGTGAGATCGTATCGTGACGAGGGAATTGACCGTCGTCCACCTCAATTTGGGTGCGGACGATTTGTCTGTAGGCTGCGGGACTAACTCAAATTGACATGATTTCACGACGCATCTAAATTCCCGCGACCGCTCCCCTCTCTTTTCGTTTCGCTCTCTGTCCGTTCGGACTCTTGCGTGCCATTGCATGTCCAATCTGTCGTGTCGTGTTGCAGACTCTCACTGCTGGTGAGTGCGCTCGCCGTCTCGACACTGACCGGCTGCTCGCTGTTCCCCGCTGCGGATACGGTGAGCCGAGTGGAATCGCATCGACCCGCCTTACCGCCGATCCAAGCCGCGCGCAATGCCATTCAGCTCGAAGTTCTCTTCATCGAACGGCCCGCTGACGACCCGTTGCTTGGAGCGATGCTGTGGCGCGAGGTCGATCAGATCGCAGCCATCCCTGCAGAGACACGTGATCTGCTGCAACAGAACGGTTTTCGAGTCGGTCACGTCGGCTCGAGCCTGCCACCAGCAGTGCAAACGCTGCTAGGTCTGGTCAATTCGGGGACAGGCTCCAATTCCAGTCCGATGGGCTCAATGCCACTCATCGGAAGCCGCAAAATCCTGCCTCCGGGGATCGATACGGAAGTCCAAACGGGTGAGGAACGCGAGTCCTGCCAGTTGGTCGTATTGCAGGGAGGCAATGCCAAGCGGCACGAATACCAAAGTGTTCGGAGCATCTTCCGAATGAGGTCGGAGAGGCTGGAAGACGGCTGGGTGCGAGTCGATTTCCAACCGGAGATTCATCACGGTGAGAACCGCGCCCGCCACACAGCAACCGATGAGGGCTGGGCCTTTCGCAGTCGCCAAAACGTCGATGCAAAACACGCTCACCAATTCAGCCTGACGATGAATGTCGGTGAAATGGCGATCATCTCCGCTGTCCCAGAACAGCCCGAGTCGATGGGCGACTTCTTCTTCTGTCGTGACGATCACGGGATCAAAAAGCAGCGTGTACTCATCGTCCGCGTCGCTGACGCAGGCACCCAATGACGAGTACTTCTCAATCATGACGTTTCCGACAAAAGTCGAAACGAGGTGAGCCGGGTGCCGTAAGGCCCCGGGTTCTCAGTCAGATTTCAGAACCCGGGGC
>JAYTXB010000919.1:0-4234 GCA_043743205.1 Schlesneria sp. | reverse complement strand
CCGTAAGGCTGCGGGTTCTTGATCGCCGCAGGAAACCCGCAGCCTTACGGCATGCGGCTCGCCTAAAACACATCACTCGTCGCCGCGCGAGGTATAAATGAGGCAAATGCCTCAGTTGGACCCGCGAGAGGTTTAACAGGCTGTTACTCGCGGCGTTGCAACGTCAGCAGGATCGCTCCCAAGATCGAACAACACGGACCTTCTGTGGCCGTCCACCAACCTGGTAATCCCTCCGCCAAGTCGATGGCGACGAGAGCGATTCCTTGAACAATCATTGCGCAGGCAACGAGCAAGATGAGTCGTGAGTATCGCACGACATCACTCGCCACGAACCACAGCAGCAAGCCGTACATGCCGCACCAAAGTGACGTACAGCGTGCCAGATATCCGGCAATCGGTCCCTGGAGAAAAGCTCCCAAGCCGAGCCACTCGTGGCAGGCAGCGATCACCGCGCGCGGGGCGACGACCGCCGCGAACGCACAGAGATCGAGCAATCCCAGCAGTCGCAGCGCGACAGCCAACGGGCTTGTTCGCTGAGTCCTTCGCGCAGTCTCCGTCATTCGCAAGCCACTCCCGCCAATCGAAGGACCGCCTGCCATTCGGTCTCGGTGACGGGCTGAATCGAGAGCCGCATGCCGCGCTTGAGGACCAGCATTCTTGCGGCAACGGCATCTGCGGCGAGTTGTTCGCGCGAGAGCGATTCCGCAAACCGAGCGATCAGTTTGACATCGACCATGAACCAGCGCGGAGCCTCAAGCTTGGACTTGGAGTCGAAGTACTTGCTGCCGGGGTCGAAGGCCGTGTGGTCGGGATAGCCCGCGCGGACGACTTCCATCGTTCCGAAGATGCCGAGCGGTTCTTCGCGGCTGTGATAGAACAGAACGCGATCGCCAACCCGCACATCGTCGCGGAGAAAGTTGCGGGCTTGGTAGTTCCGCACGCCGTCCCACGGGGCTGTTTGGCGAGGCGACTTGGCCAGGTGTTCGATGCCAAACACGGACGGCTCCGACTTGAACAACCAGTAGCGGCGAGGACATTGAGGCACGGAACTCAGCGCGGTCTTCTTCATCGTAATGTCTTCTTCTGAGTGGGTCCGACTGTACTTGCGCGGTTCGAGCAAGTGACCGCGCGCTGCTTCCGTACTACGATCACTTACGTTTCGGTAGCGGGTTAAGGCGTCTCAGATCGAGTGCGTCCAAGGGTGAGAATCGCGCGGGCTTGATGGGAGGCTCAACCGTTGGCGAGGTGTTGACGACATCGTTCGATGGAATGAACGGGACGATCTGAAGGTCGTCAATCGCCAACTCACCGAGTCCGTGCAGAGAGACCGTGACGGTCAATTCTTGACTCTCGGGAACGGTGCGCAGGACTTCGAGTCGCTGCCAGTCGCGGGAGGGTTTGATCTTCCACGCGCCTGTTTTTCCGAGCAGGCTGTCATGCAGCGTGGCTCCATCGAGACTCTCGCTGACGGGCTGGGGGAGCTTCACCCAGGCACTGATGCGGACGACTTGGCCCGCATGCACAGAGATGGGTGGCGAGACCAATGACACGGGAGTTTTGCCCAAGGACTGTGGCAGTTGTTCCGGTTTGCCCGTTCCGGATGACGGTCGTGCCACGAGTCTCAGGCTGTACCTCCCCTGCTGTGGAGAGGGGTGTAGTTCGGCGATCGATTGCACTCCCGGTATTGCTCGTTGTTCGTGACGCCAGCCGGATGCGATTAACGTGTCGAAGTCCTCAAAGTCTCCCGACGGGAGCTGGTTGGCTGCGTCGTCTCCGCGTGGTGACGACTGGCTGACGGTGGTCGTTGCGCTCCGATGAGCCACCGACTCACGCATCAATTTCCAGTGAGCAGGCAGCGTCTGAAACGAAAGCGTATAGGGACTGGCCACGGGGGACTGCATGGTTTTTGTGGCGTGATCCCAATGTGTTCGTTGCAGCATCCGCGTTAGTTGCATCGCGAGCGATGACTGCTGCCGTGCCGACTGAAACTGTCGTTGTCGATACGCGGCGGTGGCTTGCTCGACGTGTTGTTGAGCTTGCTCGACGAGGCGTCTGGCCGCAGGTAGTCCCACGCCGAGTTGTTGTAATTGCTGATCGATCTGCCGGACGCGTGCGAGCTTCAGTTGGCACAGTTCGACCGATACAGCCGCACTCTTTTCCTGAATGGCGTCGATGCGCTGATCGAACTGTTTGACGACGTTGAGGTCCGAGGTAATCAAGACTGCCGCCGTCTGGTCGAATCTCGGCAACACGATCTTGAGGCCGCCCGCCACGGTCTCGCGCGTGAGAGGCTGTAGGCGCCCGGTCGTGGTGATCTCCCATGCCGAAGCGGTTTCGCCGCCGCCAGGGACGATGATCGTCGCCTTGTTCGCAGTCATTTGGCCGGGCACGTACTGCGCGCGGTCTTCCAGCCACATTGGCAAGAGGAGCGCACCGAACTCTGAGCTGATCAGTGCGGCCGTGAGTTCTCGCGCACGCTGTGGATCAAGAGTCGTGAGTTCAGACTTCGGCACCGAGACCGGTCCACCGAAAAGCCCCTTCGCGGGAGTGGCGACTGGTTCGGGAACACGAGGCTCGACCCCACGTGAATCAACCGTAAACGGGATCAGCTTTACGGATGTTCCCGTGGCGAGCCACGGTTCGAGCAGTTCCAGTTCGAGGTTGAGCTGTGTCAGTGTCAGCAGCCGTTCTCGCGCGGCAGGGCCTTCACCGTCGAGTGGCGTCGTTGACCAAAAGCCCATTCCGCGACAGCCCACAGCCAAAGCGGCATAGACCTGGGCACGAATCTGTTCCGGCTCCAACTGCGGCGTCGCTCCGGCGAGCGTCGCGAGGTTCATCAATTCGGGAGACGGTTCCGTCTGAATCCACGTCCAACACAAGGCACCCGGCCAGGCACGATCTCGCTTCTGCGCGAGTGACTCGCGGTAGTCGAGCAACGAGGTCTCGCTATTCATCGTGTGTCGGCTGATCCCCAGTAGATCGAGGTGTCGTGAACAAAGACGCTCGTCGTCAGCGACATCGGCGGCGAGCGGTCGCTTGTAGATGCGATCCGCGTCGCGCACCTGATTCGTCCAGCCTTGTAGGCGTGGCCGATCGCTGGCGGTCAGTCGGACTCCCATCATCCAGAACAGGACTGACGCACTGTTCGTGGCGAACGGCAACAGGCTGGCATCTTCGGAATCGAGCGGCTCACCGTTGGCGTCTTTGGCGAACGGGGGCGTCGCCGTGATCCATAATCCCTGGCGACGCAACGGCATCGTGACCGAGGTCTCTTCGGCATCGGGAACCCACGCCACGTTGAAGCCCGCTGACTGCAAGGCCTCAGGACGCTCCGACTGATATCGCGCGATGCGAGGAAAGAACGGTCTCCCTTCGACACGCAGGCGGTGCAGTCGGAACTCAACCGGGACCGTTGCGGGCCGTCCCGAGTTGGTTGTCGCGGCTGACAGCGGAGCAGCCTCTGTGATCTCCGAGTTGGTTGAGCCAATCGGCGTGACGCTGCGCGAAGGCGTTTCCGCCCGAACGATGGGGCCAAACTCCAAGTCATCGACCAGCAGTTCCATCGTTGTCGCGGAGACGTTGCAACCGAGGACAACGCGATCGACATACATCGTCGCGGGGTCGATCGCCATGCGTTTGCCTGCGCGCAGTAGTCGCAGCTTGTCGTTGACCACTTTGTCCAACGCTTGGCACTTCAACTGTTGCCACTCACCCGGCGTGTTGTAGGCCTCGCCTGTGATGACGGCGGTGAGTGGCTCGCCCGTTTCGGGATCGGTCAGTCCATGAAAGCCGATCCGCATGGCCAGTACGGCCCCTCCTTGATCGGAGTGAACCCACACACTGGCGACAAGTTCATCCAGCACGCGCGCGGCCGGAACAGAATGCTCGAACCGGACTGGCACGTCGTCGCGAACCATCTTCAGCCGGAAGAACTCCGCCCCCGCGCGATGTCCCGCATCGCGCCTCCGTTCGTGAATCAATAGCTTCGCGTCCGTCTCACGGCAGCGCGTCTGCCAACTGACGCCGGGGCCATCGAAGTGGGATTCAAACTGTTCGGCGAGAACGCTCGGGACGCAACAACTCGCGAGCAACAAAAATGCGGCGACTGAGACGGCGCAAGGATCTCCCGCGCGCTGACCCGTCTGCGGCTCTGGTGGTCGTCGAGTTTTCGGAGTGCGCATCCTGCGATCCCACGTTCCGTTCCACGCGACCGCTACAGACGGACTCGTGCAAA
>JAYTXB010000918.1:0-8085 GCA_043743205.1 Schlesneria sp. | reverse complement strand
GCCCCGGGTTCTTCGCCAAACAGTCCGGGGCCTCACGGCACCCGGCTCACCAAATCACGACAGTTATTGCTGCGCCGATCCTCACGACATGTTCCTGGAGGAATCGAGAACTTGCGCTGTCGTACTCGACCCGCTGGCGTTTGTTGCCGCTGGAGGGCTGTAGCGGTCGAGACGATTCTTGCGAAGTTTCCTATCGTAGGGGTGACTGTGCGGCCGATGAATACGGGCGTCGAGTTGGTCCGTGGCTGCCCCAGTTCACGTCCACCGAATCATGCCCCATCGAGGCCCTGTCCCCATCGAGTCCTGTCCAATCCAAGGGACAGTCGAGGCGCGGCCGGTCCCAGCTTCTTCAGGAGGAACGAGTATGCGTAGAACACTACTGGCACTGCTGTTGGCGGGATCAGCCGTTGTTGCCGGAGGACAGTCCGCTCAAGCCGCTGGCGAAGGCCAGCCGTCGGACTGGAACCGGTTTTACAACTACCCTTACGTCTACTACCCGCACAACTTTCAAGCGCCAGCAGAATACAACAGCCTCTACAATCGCTACCCACAAGCCCGGCAAATCCCGGTCTATAACAAGCAGTGGTACAACTTTTACCCGTCCAAGAAGCCCTATCACATGGGGCATCACTTTACCTTGGACGTGTTATGATCTGGGCGATCCCAGGGGGAGACGCGCGGCTCGACAATCTCACGATTGTCGGGCCGCAGTCGTTCTTTGTCAGAGCGATTGCAATTCACTTCACGCGTTTGAACATCTGCACGCGTTTGCCATCGACTTCAGTCACATAGACCGTGCCGTCGTGACCGAGAGCCATGAGATGGGGCAGCTTCAGTGTCTCGGGACTACCCCAAGCACCGATCAGCTTGCCTTCAAAGTCAAGCAGAGTCAGGCGGTGAGCATCGCCATCGGAGACGATCAGTCCTTCGGGAGTGACGAGCAGTCCGAACGGTTGGCCGGCTTCCGTCCATGCCGCCTGGAACTGGCCGTCGGTGTTGAAGACTTGCACGCGCTTGTTGCCTCGATCGGCGACATAGATGCGGTCCTTCGTGTCGATCGCCAAGCCGTGTGCCGTGGAGAACTGGCCCGGTTCCTTACCACCTTTGCCCCATTCGGCGAGGTACTTCCCATCGGCATCGAACTTGGCAATCCGCTTGTTGCCCGCATCGGCCACGTAGATCAGGCCCTTCGAGTCGAAGACCAGATCGTCCGGTGAACGCAACTGCATCGGACCGGCCCCGCCCTTGTCGAGCGTGCCCAGCGTCAGCGTGACCTGCCCTTCACGCGACATCCGATAGACGACATGTCGCGCGTTGTCGGTCACCCAGACATTGCCCTTGGCATCGATTCTCAGTCCGTGAGGCGTCTTGAACTCGCCCTGGCCCCAGCCCGCGATCAGCTTGTGCTGACCATCGAGTACCAACAGCGGCGGCTCGCCTCGATGAAGCACGTAGATTCTGTCGGGACCATCCACCGCCACAGCAGACATCGGGCCGATCTGAATGTCAGACGGCAACGGCAGAAAGCCGGTCGAGACGCAGGGCTCAGCGCCCGGTGCCGACGCAGCGAATGCAACCACGATCAACACAGTAAACAGTCGAGCCATGCCAAACGGTCCTCTCTGTGAAATCTCTTCGCAGTCTCAACTCGATGATGATCGTCAATCCATTTGGCTGTCAGCCGCGATTTGCTGGTGAGGGGGTATTTGGCTTGAACCCCGATGCCCACATACCAACTTGGAATGTGTTGGCATTATCTGCTGGCAAGACATGGAGATCAGAACGCATTTCGTATATCAGTTTAGACAGCAACTGATCGTGGCGCTCGTCACTCTTGTTGGTATTGGAAACCCTAATCTCCTGCTGAAACAGTTGAAGCGCCTCAATCACAGCTTGCGGGGCGATGAGCATTAGGTTGTTGCTGGCTCGCGCGAAAGAACGCTGACTTTCTGCGGTGGATTCCCCGGAAATGATGCCACTGAGACTCGCCACGAATTCCTTGTAGTGCTCCAACTTTACTGTCCGCAGTTCGGCGTCTCGTTCACGCTGCTTAGTGAACCAGTACGTTGCTCCAGCGATCATGATGCCGCCAAGTGCCGTGATCAGTGCAGTTAGAATTGGGGCAGTCATACTTTTGATCCTAACATTTCAACTCACCTGCGATGCGCAGGAAGTTCTTCAGAAGTTCAATGCCCCCTTCGGTGAGGAAGCTCTCGGGGTGAAACTGAACTCCGTGGACCGGGAAGCGGCGGTGACGCAGGCCCATGATCTCGCGCGGATGACCGGGGAAGTCGGCCCACGCGGTCACTTCCAGATCGGGACCGAGCGTTTCTTCGCGAACGATCAGGCTGTGATAGCGCGTTGCGATGAACGGGTTGGCCAGCCCGGCAAATACGCCCTTACCATCGTGATGAATCGGCGAGACCTTGCCGTGCATCAACCGTTCGGCGCGAACGACCGGCGAATGGAAGACCTCACCCATCGACTGGTGCCCGAGGCAGACACCGAGCGTCGGAATCGAAGGCCCGAGCGTGCGGATCAACTCCATCGAGATCCCCGCCTCGTGCGGAGTACACGGTCCCGGCGAGACGACAATTCCGCGCGGCGCGAGCGCCGCGATCTCGTCCACCGTGATCTGATCGTTGCGGGCGACTCGCACATCGACGCGCGCGTCGATCTCGCCAAACCGCTGCACGAGGTTGTAGGTGAACGAATCGTAGTTATCGAGAATGAACAGCATCGCGGCGGCATTCGGCGAAAGGACAAATTAAGATCGGCAGTGCGACTCCGCTAGGGAGCAGGCCGCGTTCGCGGCGGCAGTGTCCCCGCAGAGACGAACGAAGACAACTCCGCTGGAAGGAATTTGATCGCATCCGTGGCCTGGCAGCTACTGCCGATGTTGACGCCCGACACACGGAATCTGGAGGGTCAAGCGGCGTGAGCAAGCAGGCTCGGCTTGTTGGCTTACGAGGTGAGACCTATCGTCCCGCGCCGCACCCTTGCCCTTCGCCGTTCTCCTCAATCACGAGACTCACGATGTCACGTCTTCGACTCAAACTCATCGCCACGGGTGTGATGCTGGCGGTCCTCGTGACGGGGCCGTTCTCTACGAACGACGATTATTCGGCGGTGCAGGCGCAGGAAATTCGAGTCTACACGACGGTGAAAAACATGGCCGCGCTCGGGCCAAATGAGTCTCCGGAGCGTGCCCCCGTGGTGGCGCGCAGTCTGACGTTGTTTCACGCGGGCAAGGTTTACGACTATGTGGACTCCGCGAAAGAAGTGACCGTTTACGAACCCGCTCATCAGCGGTTCTGGTTGCTCAGCGAAGGCCGCGGATCGAAGACCGAAGTTGATCAGGCCGAGGTTCGCCGATTCCTTTCTCTGGCGGAAGAGGAAGCGTGGAAACGAGTCGATGAGGCCGAACTGGCGTGGCTCAAGTTTCAGCTTCGCCCCGAATTTGAAACGTCGTTCGACAAAGCTAAGTCGAAGCTGTTCTTGCTCGGCCGCAACGGTCGGTACGAAGTGAGTGGCGTTGCGCCGCAGACCACCGGCGCCACGACGACCTATCTGCGATTTGCTGACGCGATGGCCGAGTTGAATTCGGTCCTGCATCCACGAGCAATGCTGCCGTCGCCCCGGCTGAAGCTGAATGAAGAACTTCGTCAGCGCGACCTGTTGCCCGTCGTCGTCGAATTGCGGGCGGAACTCGATCGCCCGCTCTGGCTCCAAGCGCGACACGAGTGGACTTGGAAGTTCTCGTCGAGTGACCGCGATTTGATCTCCCAATGGGAACGATCTCTCGCCGATGCCAACGTGCGCAAAGTTTCCTTCCGCCAGTTTCAACACGATTCCCTGAACGGCGACGGCACGAGCAGCAGGAAATCCGCCATCGAAACCGCCAAGAAGTAGTGCGTGCGATCGACTGACTCCAAATCGAATTGATGTTGAGACAACCTTTGCCCGTGCCCCGTCGCCGCGACTATCATGCGACGCCAATGCGGCAACCACATCTAGGGCGGGCTATGTCGGAACACTCACTGCGATTGATGATGACGGTTCGCGATGACTCGCCGCGCGTCAGGCAGGTCTGCAGCGATTTGACCGAGTTCTTGTCGCGCCAGCCGGGTATCAGGCTGACGGTCGCCGGAACTCCGGACACGTTGAAGCTCGGGCGAAAGCAGATTGATCTCGTCATCGTACTTGGTGGCGACGGCACGATGCTGCGCACGTGTCGGCAACTCGGTGCCCGACAACTGCCGATCATGGGTGTGAACCTCGGGCGACTAGGGTTCCTTGCCGATCTCTCACCGGATGAATTTCAACATCGGTTCAGTGAGATTCTCGCGGGACGATTCACCGTCAGTCAGCACTTGATGTACTCGTGCAGACTCCTGCGAGCAGACGGTTCTCATGAAACGCATCTCGGATTGAACGAAGTGACGATTCATTCGGGGGCCGCGTTGCGGATGCTGCGGATCGACCTCGCGATCAACGGTGAGGCGGTGACGACCTATGGTTGTGACGGTTTGATTCTCAGCACGCCCGTTGGTTCGACGGCGCATAGTCTCGCGGCGGGAGGACCGTTGCTGCGGCAAGACCTGCAAGCGTTTGTCATCACTCCGATCAGTCCACACACCCTGACAAATCGCCCGCTCGTGGATCGCGCCGACAGCGTCTACTCGATGACCGTTCCCGATTGCCCGCAAGGGACGACGCTCGTCATCGACGGCCAGATCAAGCGGCCGCTGCATGCGGGCGATCGAGTGGAAGTGAAGCAAGCTCCCGTCAGTTTTCAACTCGCCCGGCTGGCCGATCACAGCTACTACGCGACCCTGCACCGCAAGCTCGGCTGGGGCGGGTTGCCAAACGGTGGAGTGTAGAAGCCTGATTTCAACATCCGAAGTCTCCGCAGACTTCGGATGATTCTGACAACCGCCCGACTCAACGAAATGCCCGCGCGAGTTCGATCAGCGACTTCACGCCGTAGCCGGTGGCTCCCCCTTCGCGGTGAGGCTTGTTCGAGGAGGCGAACGCTGGACCGGCGATGTCCAGGTGAACCCACGGCTTGTCTGCCACGAATCGCTTCAAGAATCGAGCAGCCGTGATCGCACCGCCCCAGCGACCGCCGGTGTTCTTGATGTCGCCGATGTCCCCCTTGATGAGTTCGTCGTAAAGCTCCCACATCGGCAGTTGCCAGACATCCTCGCCCGTCGTCTTCGCGGCGGCGAGTACACTGTCGCACCACGCTTGATCGTTCGTGAAGGCCCCCGCCACGTCTTCACCCAACGCGACGACGCATGCTCCCGTCAGAGTCGCGAGGTCCACGATGCGATCCGCGCCGGAATCGACCGCGTAGCTCAGCACGTCCGCTAGCACGAGCCGTCCTTCGGCATCCGTGTTGAGAACTTCAATCGTCACCCCGTTGCGTGCGGTCAGGATGTCTCCCAGTTTGTAAGCAGCTCCCCCTGTCATATTCTCGACGAGTCCCATGTAGCCGACCACGTTGACTGGCAACTTCAGGCGCGCGATCGCCGACATCGCACCGAGGACGGTCGCCGCACCGGCCATATCGCACTTCATCGTCAACATGCCGTCGGTCGGCTTGAGTGACAGCCCGCCACTGTCAAATGTGACTCCCTTCCCCACAAGCGCCAGTCGCGGCGCATCGGGACCGCCGCCATCATGCGAAACGATCACCACGCGCGGCGGCTGCGGACTCCCTTGAGACACCGCCAACAGCGACCGCATCCGCTCCTGTTCGAGTCGTGGCTGATCGAAGACTTCGCAGCGGAGACCACAATCGGCCGCGACCGCTTCCGCACGCTTGGCAAAACCAATGGGGGTGATCTCTTGTGGTGGCCGATTCACCAGATCGCGCGTCAGATTGACCGCCTGTCCCACGATACGACCGCGCGCGATGGCTGCATCCAACTCGGCCGGTCGGCCGCCGTGCGAAGCGATCGTCGCAGTGACAAAAGGAAACCGGTTGCGATCCGCTCGAAAGAGGTCTTGCCCGAGCGAGCCAACCTGCACGGCAGTCGCAGCAGCGGCAGCGAACTCCGTAATCGTGATCGCACCGACATCCGCATCCGGGACGCAGACCGCGACGTTCGTCTCCTTCTTGTCCGAAACCGCGCGTGCCGCCGTGACGAGCGCCTTGTCGAGCCGACCGGTCGAAAGTTCGTCTGCCTTTCCCAGCCCAACGAACAGCACGCGCGCGGCCGCAATCCCAGAGACACCTCGCAACGGCACGACCGCCGCCAACTTCCCCGTCAGATCGCCCGCCTCCTTCATGCGCGAGACCACTCCCCCCAAACCTTCATCCAACTGAGCCAACTGCCCGGTGATCTCGACGGGTTCCCCCACGGGAACGATTAGCCAATCGGCGGCGACTTGCGTCCATGAAGCGTGTGTTCTGCGAAGATCCATAGCGAGGTCTCTCTGGGTGATTGCGTTTGGGGTTGAGTCAGGCAGGAAGTCAAATGACGTGTGATGCCTCGAAACAAAAATGCGGATTCATTCGTCGGGCGGTGGTCACTTTCCGGTCCCCTCTCTTCCGTCTTCGGGGGAGAGGGTTAGGGTGAGGGGGCTGAGCGTCCAAGCGATGAGCAACAAACGGGGCTTGTACGCTGACTGATCACGGCAGTTCGCGGATCAAGATGCTGGCGAACTCAATCGCGTCACCATGATGTTGCAGCGCGATGGGGCCGCGCGCCGCCACGCCAGGAAGCTGGGCCTGCTCGACAACCAACTCGCCGTTGAGTCGCACCGTCAACTGGTCTCCCTTCATCGTGATGACGAAGCGGTTCCACTGTCCGATCGGTTTGTCAGCAACTTTCTTGGGAGTCACTCCCGCACGGACTTCGGCGGGTTGATTCGCATCGGTGCGATAGCCATAGACCTCGCCGCTGCCGCAGGGACGGCACCACATGTTGACCTGACTTTTACTACTGCCTCGCAAATAGATGCCGCTGTCCCCGGCGTCGTCCACTTCGATCTCGACCGGCTTGCCATCGGCTCCGATCTCATCGAGTCCCGTCGGGAGCGTCTTGGGCCACATTTTCTTTGTCGGCTTGCCGGTCCAGCGCCAGTCGCAGATCAACTCGAAGTCGCCAAATTCTTCTTCCGACCAGAGGTTCGGGTCGGAGGCATCGCACTTGCCATCGTAGACCAGCTTCCAATCGGACGGCTTCCAGTGCGCCCGGTGCTGATCAGTCGCCTTCCAGCCGGTCAGGTCGAGACCGTTGTACAGCGAGCGATGCCCCTGCGCTTCGAGTGCGATCTCGTCCGGCTTCGGGTTGGTTGTCGGGAGTTCCTTGAGCTTGATGTTGCGGAAGTGGCACTCCGATCCTTCCGACTCCAGACAGATGTAGCCTTTGCGTGGGTTGCACTTCGTCCCGCCACTCACTTCCTTGCCGTTCACTTCGAGCTTGATCGTCCCGTCGTTGCAGGTGACGCGATAGTGGTTCCATTCGGGCGACGGCTTGCAGCGTTTCTCACTCGGCAGGCAACGCTCCGCGCCGCCGGGATGAGGCCGATCGGGAGTCATCTTCGCGCCCCAGATGGAAAAAATGTCGCCGTGACTGGTGTAGGTCGCGGTCTCACGCCCGTCGAGAATTTGCACTTCGATCCCTCGTGAGAACGGACCGCTCACGGCCGTGACCGGATCGCCCCAGATGAACAGCCCCGCGTTGCCACCCGGCTTCATGTGCCGCCATTCGAGATCAATGATGAAGTTCTCGTACATGCGCTCCGTGCGGAGAGTCCCCGTCGGTAGCCCGGTGCTGACGATCATCCCCTCTTTCGCCGTGAAGGTCTTCGGCGCGACATTGACCGGAATCCATCCCGAAAGGTCCTTACCGTTGAACAGCGGGACGAAACCCGGCTCATCAGCGGCCAACGCCGGGAGAGCAGTCAACCAGATCAAGCCGACGGCGAGCATCAAACGCATGGCAGGTTCCTCGGGGTGTGAATGGCGGGCGATTCCGTGGTGAGGCATCAGGCTACTCGGACGCCCCGCGATTTTCACGGGCTACGGCGGAAGATCCTGCTCAACGGGCCGTCTTGAATTTGTTCGTAGCT
>JAYTXB010000917.1:0-4392 GCA_043743205.1 Schlesneria sp. | reverse complement strand
CGAAGGTTCTCCGCTGCACATTTCTTCCTCGCAGAGCAGCACCGACAATCGACCGATGAGCTGGATGCTGTGTCGCGCCGTCCCGTCGGCGGAGCGACGGGACGGCAGTAGACCCGCGTGTCACGGCGCGGTGCCCTTGGAACGCGGCACGTCTATCAGACTCTTTCCGCCTCGCTGACGCTGCACACAATAGTCGGCCGCACGCCGCCACATGTCAGCCAGTTTCGGTCGGCCCAATGCTCGACAGACTTCCACCAACTCGCGGCGCGGGGCGACGGCGGTCGGGTCTGAGTTCGCTTGCTGATTGAGTTTGACCAAGCGGTCCTGCAACCCGCGATATCGGTCGTACTCGACCTGTGCGACGGCCCGTTCGGAACCCCTGCCGAGAACTCCCAAGAGCTGCATGAGCTGGTATCGCGCATCGAGATCGAAGGGTTCTGCGGCCAAGACTTTTTGCAAGAGCGTCACCGCCTGCTCGCCTTGACCCGCGTCCTCAACCAAGCGCGCTTTGAGCTTCAGAGCGGTCACGAAGTCGGGCTTGTTCATCAGAACGTCTTCCACCAATTGGACGGCTCGCGCCGCGTCCCCGAGGCTCCAAACAGACTCGGCTCGCAACGTGTCGAGAACAGGCGAGGGAGCGGCGTTCGCGAGGACATCAAGTGCGCCTTGGAAGTTGCGCAGTCGAACCAAAGCCTGAGCCAATTGTTGTTGCATCTCACGTCGGGGTTCATCAGGCGGAGCCTTGGATAACCCCCGTCGCAATTGCTCGACCGCGACCAACAAATTCTCGTTGTCCGCCAGAATCATCCCCGCCAGTTGGTGCGGCCGATAATCGAGCGGAGCCAGCCGGACCACAACATTCAGAGCCTTCAAAGCCAACTCGGGTGATCCTAGGTCGTAGTACATCCCGGCGAGAATTCGGTGCGCATCCACCTCGTCTGGATGTTCCGTCACCAATTGCATCAGGAGCGACTCCGCTCGATCGAGTTCGCCGAGATGAAACAGACTCTCACCGGCCAATCGCAACACGTACCGCTTCAACGGCCCGGCGAGCATGTCGGGAGTGACTCGATCCAAAGCTTGCGAGTACCGACCTCGACGAACCAGCCAAGCACTGCGCACAACGACCGCTTCGTCTTTCGCGCCGCTCCACAACAGAGACTGCTCGATGCGATCGACCCCTTCCGCATCGGACTGCTCGACGCACCGCAGCCCGTCAGCCAAGGTCGAATTCGTTGGGCGAGACCGGCGCACCACCAACAGTCCCGCCCCGGCCACCAATCCGGCCACGATCAAGCCCAACAGCAGGAGTCTCAACGCGCGGCGATTCACATGCCGTCTCCTCAAGCAGGCTGTTGCCAAGAGTCTCAGGGGGCATTGGGCTCGATCACCGTCACGACTTGGTCGCAAGGAATGTTTGTGAGCCGAACCGTGCGACCGGAAGTCCACGTGATGGTCAAGTCGTCAACGACGAGCGCGGCACCGCAGCCGAAAAACAATCGCGTGTCGCTCGACGAAGCATAGCTGGAGCCACCGCGAATTTGCCGCATCCGCTTCCGGCCTTGAACGGTGGCCACGGCCACCGCACCGATCCCCGTGCGGCACGATTCGCGACCAATCACACGCACCACCAAGGAATGACCACGTTCGAGGGATGCGCTCGACAGGAGTTCCAGCGACTCATTCAGATTGGACAGAGCAATGTCCTCGTCACCGTCTTCATCCAAATCACCGGTGGCCAACCCGCGCCCCAAATGAGCCGACGCGGAGTAGTCACCCGCGAGATCAGCCACGTTGACGAACCGTCGTCCTTCAACGTTCTCGAACACCAGCGGGTGCTGTCGCAGCGGCGTGTTGTTCGGAAACCGAATGACATGTCCGTTCGACACAAACAGGTCTTCGTCTCCATCCAAGTCCATGTCGAGGAATCGTGTTCCCCAACCGACATGGCTCGACCCAACGGCTGTCACTCCCATCGACTGACTCACGTGACGGAACAGCCCCTGACCGAGATTGCGGTAGAGGCCAAAGTTTTCATGCTCGTAGTTGGCGACCCAAATATCGGGCAACCCATCCGCATTGAAGTCGCCGACATCCGTCCCCATGCTTCCGTCAGGCAGACCGCGATCACTCAGGGCCGTACCGCTCAACATCGAAATGTCCTCGAAACGACCGTGCCCATCATTGCGATACAAAAAGTTGGCAACCGTGTCGTTCGCCACATAGATGTCCAAATCCGAGTCGAGGTCAATGTCAACCAAGACCACGCCGATCCCCTTTCCGTCCGGTCGCAACCCCGCGAAGTTCGTTTGCTCCTCGAAGGAGCCATCACCGCGACCGAAGTACACGGTGTCGGGCAGCGGCTCAAAGCGGCGCGGCGGACAAACATCGCGCGGGTGATCGCCAGGACCGGGACAGTGCGGATGGTTGTCGAACGACCAATCGACATAGTGCGCGATGTAGAGGTCTTGAAAGCCGTCGCCATTCAAGTCGCCCCAGGCGGCGCTGGTACTCCACAACGAATCAGTCAGTCCGGAGTTCGGCGTGACATCCACAAAGCAACCATCACCTTGGTTACGGAACAACGTCACGCCGCCATATCCCGTCACGAGGACATCCGGAAATCCATCCTCATCAACATCCGCGACCGCCGCACCGTGACTGTAATGCGGAGACAAACCAACCTGTGCCGGTTGAGTCACGTCTCCAAACTGCCAACTCCCCAAGTTCCGATACAGGGCCGAGGAGACGCCGGCAACCTGCTGCTGCTCGTAATGCCCTCCGCCTGGCGCGAAGAGATCGAGCCGCCCATCTTGATCGAAGTCGAACAGAGCGACACCACCGCCCATCGACTCCAAAATCGCGAAGTGCCCTTGCTCTTCGTCGTTGCGGTATCGGAACTGGACTCCAGAGCCATCTGTTCGCCTCTCGAAGCGAATGCGTGTCGTCGGTTTGGGTAAACCAGCAGCCGCTGTCGATGATCTTGCCGCTTCGAGTGGCGGCACGGAGGGGCCGGTGACGGCCCCAAAACAACCCCATACGCAAGTGGCCAGCCACAACAGAATGAGCATCGGCAAGCGTTGAAACATAGGGGGCTTTTGAAGGAACAACTTGCCACAGAACACAGAACACAGAACACAGAACGAGCTTGAGTTGACGACAATCAATAGTAAAGACTGATTGTGAATAGACCAAGAAACGAGTATTAACACTGGCCGATGCGGGCCGCCACTGATTGCATCCAAGGTGCGTTCAGTAGCAGAGCGGTCACGATCATTCAGCCGATTCCCCTTTGTGGGGTTATTTGCGGGGCATCATCGCCCCAATGTGTTTATCCGGTCTCTGAGTTGGAGGAAAGCATTATGGTTCTGTTGAGGTTTAGAAAACGTGGATTCACGCTCATCGAACTGCTGGTGGTGATTGCGATCATCGCCGTATTGATCGCCCTATTGTTGCCAGCCGTGCAACAAGCGCGGGAGGCCGCACGACGGACTCAGTGCAAAAACAACTTGAAGCAATTCGGGTTGGCCATGCACAACTATCACGACACGGCCAACGTCTTTCCGAACACCATCAACGTCGGCAACTTCGGCGCTCCCAACGGTGTGGGAGCCATGGTCCACTTGCTGCCGTACATGGATCAGACGGCGATTTACAGTTCGATCTTGTTTGTCTCAACAGGCGGTTGGCAGACACCCTTGGCTGATTCGGCACCGGCCGGAAAGCACTACTACGAAATCCAGCCGCCCGGCTTCGTTTGCCCCAGCGACACGTCAGCCAAGTATTACCCCGGCACGAACGGCATCGTTGGAAACTGGGCGACCGCCAGCTACGGACTCTCGGGCGGTGCCCAACGAGAATCGGGAAACGGCTGTTCGACCTATCCCGGCAACACCTTCGGAACGGGACCGTCTGACCATAGTGACAGCCGGGATCCGAACAACATCTCAGGGATGTTCAGCCGCTACGGCTACGCGGCCAAGATCAGGGATGTTACGGATGGAACCTCGAACACGATCCTGATGGGCGAAGCTCGATCCCAATGCAGCGATCATCAACGTCATGGCTGGGCCAACGTGAACTCCAACTGGCTCTTCACCACGGCCCCCATCAATTTTGAAACTTGCCTCGGTGGTGGTGGCTGTAACGGAGTCAGCAACTGGGCCACGTCACAAGGGTTCAAGTCCCGGCATGTCGGCGGTGCCCACGTGCTGCTGTGTGATGGCTCCGTGCGCTTTGTCAGCGAGAACATCGACTACGCTACGTATCAAACCTTGGGTGATCGCCGAGATGGCAAGGTTGTCGGCGAGTTCTAAACTCAACGTCGGCAAACTCGTCGGTGGCAGGTTCTCTCATGGCTGATCTCCGTTGAGAAATTGAGCCTGATGCCGT
>JAYTXB010000916.1:0-3524 GCA_043743205.1 Schlesneria sp. | reverse complement strand
TCTTCGACATGCTCGCGCACTCCTTTGCGTATGAGGAAAACGCGAACATCATCAACATCCACCGCTTACGGCAAGACCAATTCCCGGATAGCCTCTCAGTCCGGCATCCAGCATCTGTTTCAGTTGTTGAAGTTTTTGGAATGGATCGACGGCCTGCGAGGCTACTGGAGCCGAAGAAGTTGGTGGAATCGTTGGTATCTGATTTTGGATAAAAACGCCGCCGCTGGCCGCCCTCTTTTCTTCCATGTCTCTTGTTCGGCGTTCCTCAAAAACGTCTTCTTCTCGCTCCTGCGCGATCCCGTAGGCTACCCTGGACTGTGCCTTCGGCAGGTAGTCCAACGCAATCGACTGTCCATTGACCGTCTTGAGCGTGATCGTCGAGCCGATGATGTTCTCTGAGAGATGCACATCACGAAGATCGCGCCAGATAAAGTCCTGAAAGTCCGGTAGGTCAGGCTGTGCCTGACGCGATCCATGTTGAACATCCAATCGCAGAGTCGTCAGGCACAGCCTGACCTACGGGCCTGACCTACGGGACTGTGTCAACGTCTCGAAGAACACTGCTTCTCCGAAGACTCCGAAGCAGTGGCACCGCTTGGATTGTTGATCAGGTTGAGCAGGGCCACCCCGCCCTATGCAAAACCGATGGAATCTACAACGCTCTGTACAGTGTCCTCGTTGGAACCAGCAACCCACTCGACGGCAGCGGCGGCCATCGCGGAATTTACTCGCTCCGGCGTGATTGTGTCGGGGGGAGCACTTGCGGCGTGGTGAGCAAAGAGCGCTACGGAGCGAGAGAGAGGAGCGAACAACTGTACGTTCGGATGCCGCAGCATTCTCGGTTCGACGGCTAAGGCTCCGCTAAAACCCCACACCACGGGTCTATCACCGATAACGAACCACTTGTCTTCCGGAGCCTCCAACACGAGCCAACGCAACCGAGGGAAAATCCGTTTTTGAAAGTACCAAGCTTGTCCGTGCATCAATTCCAGCAAATCGTCACGGTTCAACTTGAGCTTCCAACCGTGTTCGATCAAACCACTCACTTGGTCGGTAGGCACGTTTTCTCTGAGTCCAAATTCTGCGTGCTCCATGCAGTGAAGTCGGCATCGGTCTTGTATCTTTTCCCAACCCGCAGGTGGCGGTTCGATAATGTCCAACTGAGTCGTGCTGTGGAAATCGATCCACTCTTGAAAAAGACCGGTCATCGGCAAGCTACGGACAGCAGCCCACGCAATGTAGCGCATTAACGCGGCAGGTATGTCTCGCGGAGTTCCGCGCGGAGCCTTGCAGATCGAACAGATGGCGCGAGCCGCCGCTGGTTCGATTTTATTGGCCAAATGCGATTCGAGGCTCGCGCTTGTGTCTGCAAGTCCACCCGGACCTTTGAACATTCCTCGCTTCCAAGCAAAGTTTTTCGGAGCGCGACGTTTCACTGTTTTCGTTGCGAGATCACCAACCCAGACCCAAGGATCACGTGTTGACGTAGAGTCGGGATCGAGGAAGTGTCGAAGATGAAACTGCGAAACGTAGTGGTGTTTGTCTTCCATCGTCTCACCAGTCGTGATTTCGGCGGATCAGTAGACCTGCGACGAGTGACACCTGTGTTGCCCATCGGGTTCACTTTGCTGTTCCCCAAGCGCCTGTCGCGAACTTTTCGAGGTCTGTGAAATTGCCTTGCCAGGTGGTGTACATCGCGCTGCGGAGGCTCTTTGGAAAATCCTTGCCGGTGTCGAGCCAGTGGCGGATTCGTTCGGGTGGGGCGTCGTAGTAGCCGGCGAGGACTTGGGAGTGGCCCTGCGCGGCGAAGTGCTTCAGGCTGGGGGCCGCCTTGTCGCTTTGCCAGTTGATGATGATCGTGTCTTTGGGCAGGCCCTCCCATGATCCGGTCAGGTCGCCGTTGACGAGATAGAAATCCTTCACGGCGTTGTGGTGCGGATCGAACATGTCGCTCCAGATGCACAGCTTGGCCTGCGGATTGATGCGGCGGACGATCTCGGCACAGCGGCGGACGTTGTCGGCGAGTTGCTGGCCGGCGGTCTTGCCCGACGCTCGGTCCGACTCGCTCCAGTTGGCAACGCGGATTTCGTCGTGACTGAGGAAGTACGTCTGCGGCTCGAACAGTTTTTGGACGCGGCGGACCTGATCCTCGACGATCTCGAAGACTTTCGGTTCGGTCAGCGAACACGGCACCTGATTGTCGTAGATCGTGACCGCGTGGTAGTAGCTGACGCGCAGCTTCTGGCCGTCTTTGATTTGGGAACCCGGTAACAGCGTGAGCGTCGGCGGTGCGTGATAGACATCGAACTCGCCCGCATACGGCGATGTCCCGAGTTTCGGATCGCGCAGCTCGGCGAAGTCGCGTCCCTCGACGAACGTCGTCTCGCCCGAGTCATCCTTTACCACGAGCGGACAGCCGGGGCGACGGACCAGATTCACGAACGGCTCTTCGATCAGCGTCGCGTCGTCCATCCAGAGCTTGCCGCCGCGACCGCCCCACGCGCCGATGAAGAACCGGACCTCGGTGCTGTCGAGCGTGTTGAAGACGACGTGATGCTGCGTCCAATCTTGATCCCGCTTGACGCCGAGGTTGCTGTGCGAGAGGACTCGGCCCGTCGGGGACATCGCGAACATCTTCGTCTCACCCGCCGATTCGAAGTCTTTTGTTTGGATCCAGACGGAGGCGTGGAACTGCGACCACGGTCGGACCTTGATCGGCTTGCTCACGCGCCGATTGCCTTCGACACCCTTGGCGTTCTCGATGCGGAGCGATGTCTTGCCGCCGTGTTTGACCGTCGAGTCGGCAAACGTCCCCTGCCCCGGCTCGTCCTGAAAGCCCCAGCCCGAGAAGGCGTCTCCCTTGAGATTCTCGAAGTCACCGGGAATCAGATGCTTGCCATCGACATCGAGCACGACCTTGCCCGCTTTCACGACGAACGGCACGTCGCGCGCAGGCAACCCCTCGGCTAGGTTGGGATCGTGCGCGAGAATCCCCGAGCTGTAACCGAAGCCGGCAACGGTCGGGATGATCTCCAGCTTCAACTCGCGGCAGAGATCGCGGAACTTGGCCGCGTTCTTGAAATAGTGGTCGGGGACGCGGTCGAGAATGTTCAACTTGTAATCGGCCAGCACGACGCCGTTGTATCCCGACTTGGCGGCCCGCCGCAGCATGGCCTCGATCTTCGGCAGGTTCTCGGCGACCTGAAGGTTCTGCTGGAGGTAAACCCAGCGCAGTTCGAGCGGCTCGGCGGCGCGAGTGAGCGACGGCGTCAAACCACAGACAGCAAGCAAGGTGAGTAACAGACACAATCGTTGAGACATCGTGGGCTGCCGGAAAGAAACTGTCCAAATACAACTTCGCGATTTGTAGGATGGGCACTCTTGCCCGTCCGTTCTTTTTCAATTTAAAGCTGGACGGGCAAGAGTGCCCATCCTACAAGGTAGACATCACCGACAGAACTTAGAGGCTATCCGAAAAGAAATGGCTTGTTTTCGGGGTGCCACGGTCACGGCTTTGCGTGGCC
>JAYTXB010000915.1:0-1084 GCA_043743205.1 Schlesneria sp. | reverse complement strand
CCGCATGCCGTAAGGCTGCGGGTTTCCTGCGGCGATCAAGAACCCGCAGCCTTACGGCGTGCGGCTCGCCAAGGCCTCATTCGTGACCGCGCGAGGTATCACTCTTGGTTCAAAGAGGTGATCGCACGGATGAAGTGGGGATCAACTCGCTTGATGCCCGTCTCACAGAGCAACGGTCAGTCACCACCCGATCGAGCCGCGCGGGAGGCTCATTGGTGCGTCGCGTTGAGCTGGCCGCGAATCGTTTGCGCTAACAGGTCCTCGGCCACCTTTTCGGAGGAGCCGGTCTGCAAGTTCTTCACTTGCCAGACTCCTTCGGCGAACTCATCCGAGCCGGCGATCAGCGCGAGGGCGAATCCTTTGCGATCGGCGTACTTGAGCTGTTTGCCGAGCTTCGTCGCTTCGGGATAGACCTCTACGTTTAGGCCCTCTGCTCGCAGCATCCGGCCGACGCGCAGATAGTCGCCGAGTCGCTCGGCATCGAACTGCGTGACGAGGATCGGTGCGGGAGTCGCCTGCGTACCGATCAGCTTCAGTTCTTCCATCGCCGCGAGCAGTCGGTCCAATCCCAAGCTCGCTCCGACACCCGGCAGCTTCTCTCGCGTGAAAAGACCCGCGAGATTGTCGTACCGTCCGCCCGAACAAACGCTGCCGATCGTCGGCAAGTCGGCAAGAAACGTCTCGAAGATCGTCCCGGTGTAATAGTCGAGGCCCCGCGCGATCGAGACATCCAACTCGACACGTTCCATCGGAATGCCTGCGGTCTGAGCGGCGGCAAAAAGTTCGCGCAGACGACTCACGCCAAGCATTCCGGTTTCATTGCCCGCGAGCATCGTCGCGAGTTGATCGAGCGTGATCTTCGGGTTCGCCAGTTCGAGAACTTGCCGAGCTTGAACCTCTGACGCGCCGACGCGCTCGATCATCTCGGCCACGACCGCATCGGCTCCGATCTTGGCGAGCTTGTCCAACGACCGCAGCACGCCGATGGTCTTGTCTTGCAGTCCGAGTTGATTCAGCACGCCGTTCAAGATCAGTCGGTTGTTCACGCGGATCGTGAATCGCTCGAAGCCGAGTGCCACGAGCA
>JAYTXB010000914.1:0-1698 GCA_043743205.1 Schlesneria sp. | reverse complement strand
ATCCTGTTTGCATCCAGCCGCACGTCGTTGCTGTCGGCAACATCCGACGGCGCTGTTCTCGGTCAGACCAACTCTTCCACGACACACCCGCACGGCACCGCTTCTGTAACGAACGATCGGCAAACTCATCCCATCGGCAGCAGGTCCAAACCAGCTTCGGATCAGTCGAGTCACGGAATCTCCCGCCAATCGTTCGAGCTCCTCGAATCACTCGCGGCCTCGCTGAAACTTCCCAAGGAAACCACCGCGTCGCTCGTCGCAAGCATCGGCCTGGCGCTGCTCGGCGTCGGACTGCTGCTCCTGCGGGTCGTGTTCCGCCGGAAGCACACCGCGTGATGCGCTCGTAAGACATGGCGCGTTTTTCGCACCGCAGTGCGGCTTTGCCACACAGAGCGGAGACGCTTCACGAATGACACTGCGAAGCATTCCAAACCTCTCGCGGGCTTAGGACTGGCGCATCAACAACTGGCGGTAACAAACTGATGATCGAGGTGAGCCGGGTGCCGTGAGGCCCCGGGTTCTTCGCTGCAACGTCCAAGGTCTCACGGCACCCACTTCACTAAACTCCGACAGTTATTGATGCGCCAGTCCTTAAAGAGTGACATTGGAATGGTCGCCACGTTTCGCCTGAACGTGGCTGCGTGAGTTTCACGCCCGCACTCTGGCGACGTGCAGCTACGTCTCACTCCAGTCCGCGCGAGGTGTCAACGACTCACGTTTGTCCGCGCAAGCGATCTGGTGCGGAATTGAATCACGATTCGGTGAGATGCCAGATCGAGTTGACGGTCACGACATCGGTCAACTCGGCGCTGCGGTGGATCACGTTCACGCAGCAGTTGGTTTGACGAATGCGACGCGCGTGACTGAGGTCGATGCCGAGCAGATTGGCGAGGTAGGCGCGGTTCACCATGTTGTGAGCGACGACGAGGACATTCTGTCCGGAGTGAGCTGCCAAGATGTCGTTCAACGCGGGAGCGACACGAGCCAGCACGTCTTCATAGGACTCGCCCCCCGGATGCCGTTCGTGCGCGGGGTTGGCCAGAAACCGCTGGACTTCGTCTGGATCACGAGTGCGAATCTCATCCCACGACAGCCCCTGCCAGCGTCCGACGCTGCATTCTTTCAAGGACTCGACGGCGCGGACTTCCATCTGACGCGGCACCGCACAGAGAGACGCGGTTTGCTGGGCGCGAATCATCGGACTGGCATAGATCGCCGAGAACTCGACCTCGCGGAGAAATGCCGCGACTTCACGAGCCTGCTGCCAACCTTTCGTCGTCAGTGGCGTGTCAATCTCGCTCCCCTGCAAGACGAACGGCTTGCGCTCGTTGGCCTCGGTCGATCCGTGACGGACGAGAAACAATCGCGTCACACTCGCGTCAGGCGGTCGGCACAATTCGGGAGTCGCGGTGGGAGTCATGCGGTGCAGTCCGTGAAGTAGGGGGTGAGCTTGGCGACCGAACCACGTCGAACCGAACCGTGTCGAACCGAACGTTGTGATCGTTTGTTTTTTAGGCGTCCGGTCGATGGTCAATCCTCACCTGCCGCTCGCCTGAGGACTGGCGCAGAGAGGAGTTGGTGTGACGGAGGCGGTTAGGATCGTTCGAGAAACGACTGTCTGGATTTGGTTGCGAAGGTAGCCCTGTCGCTCCGCGACAGGAAGCGCGGGCGCGGGGATCGCTCTCTGAGTCTCGGTGC
>JAYTXB010000913.1:0-1536 GCA_043743205.1 Schlesneria sp. | reverse complement strand
GACAACTCGGGCGGCAACTGGCAGCCCTGCGACAACTGAAACCGTGCGGCCGCTTCGATCCCGGCGTGAGGGTCTCGTACCTGTTCGGCCTGTCCATCGGCCAGCTTCGGGACGACGACGGTTCCCGGGCCATTGAAGTCGGACCAGAACGGATCGTAGCCGTTGCCGAGAAACGAGCCGTAAGGTCCGGCCTGATCGGGCGAACTTCCCTTCGAGCAGAATCGCCAGGGCAAGCCGATGTTGCGCGGCAAGGACGGCGACCGCTGACCCGTGCGCCGCGCGTCGAGGTAATCGACGACTGATCCCATGAACGGCCAGATTTCGGGCGAACGGGGCATCGTCTCCAGCGGCACGCTGTACGTCGGCATCCCCGTCATCACGTAGGCACAACAATGGATCGGGTACTCGTGAGTCATCGACCTCACCACCGTCAGTCGATCGGCGATGGTTGCGATGCGCGGCAACCCCTCGCCAATCTGCAAGCCGGGAACAACCGTGTCGATCGCCTTCATCTCGCCCTGAATCTCAGCCGCCGCGAGCGGCTTCGGATCGAAGGTCTCGTGCTGCGGAGGCGATCCGAACAGGAACACGAAAATGCACGACTTGGCTCGCGGCGACAGACTCTTGGAACCGACATCCGCTGCTGTGACGAGTGGCCGCGCGCCGTTCAGACCCAATCCCAACGCCCCGATCCCGCCGATGTGTAGCAGGTCGCGCCGAGTCACTCCATTACAGAGCCGCTTTACACTGCCATTGATCTCAAGCATGGTCGGTTCCTGGTCGCGCTGTTCGCGGTGCCCGCACGTATCAGCCCGTTGAAAAGGGGATTTGAAGTCACCCGCAACGTGAGCGAGGGAAGCATTTCTCGAAAGCTTCACACCGCCCCTCGCTCATGCTGCGGGTTATTTTTTCAGCGGGCTGTTATGGCGATCTCATTTCGCCTCGGCCTGTGCTGGGAGCAGCATCACTTACTCCATGGTCGATTCGAAAATCTCACCCGGTCACAGAATTTCGCGGATCGGAACCCCTTCCGTGAGGATTGGGATTGGGCGACCTTGGTGGTCGGGGAATGAAAGTGACGTGTCGATTCCCATCACTTCGTAAACAGTGGCTAGCAGATCGTGCGGCATCAGCGGGCGTTCGATGGGGAATTCGGCGCGTGAGTTCGTCTGGCCCACGACCGTTCCCCCCTTCAAGCCCGCTCCCGCCATCATCACCGAGATCGCATCGCCCCAATGATCGCGGCCGGGGATCGGGATGCCCGGTTGTCCCGTGTTGATCTTGGGCGTGCGACCGAACTCGCCCATCACGATCACCAGCGTGCGGTCGAGCAGATCGCGGTCGATGAGATCGTCCATCAACGCGCCGACCGCTTTATCGACCGCCTCCAACTTGCCACCATGACCGACCTTGATGTTCGAGTGATCGTCCCAATGCGGCATATCCACGGTGACGAACGTGCAACCGGCCTCAACCAGTCGGCGCGCCATCAGCGTGTAACGGCCCCACGGGTTGTCGCCGTACTTGGCCGACAGT
>JAYTXB010000912.1:0-2917 GCA_043743205.1 Schlesneria sp. | reverse complement strand
ATAGCCCGCGATGTCCGGGTGACTGAGTGTCACATTAGCGAGCTTCCCGTCTCGATCCGGAACTTCGACGGACGTGATGATCGCTCCGAAGTTGATGAGTCCCACTTTCATCCCTGACCGGTTTCGCAAGCTGTACTGTGCAACTTCTTCTCCGGAGTCGGTTTGACCAAATGGTTCGTTCTGGACAGTGAGCATGGGTTCTTCCGATTTGGATGAGTCAGTGGTATCCGGACCAGGGTTGGCTCCAACGCGGGAACCGATCGGCTTGGGGGACGGTTTCGTCACCGTTCCTTCACAGCCGACGAGAGTCATGCCGCAACCAATGAGAACTCCAGCCATCAGTATCTGCCGAAACGAAGTCTGCATTGTGTGCCACCCTGTGAAGTCGAATATTCTCAAAACCGAAGCAGCAGTATCTTGAGATTCGCTCTCGGCATGGTCAAGCGAGCCAGTCTGTTCCGGTGTATTGCGAGGACCGCGGTTCTTCGTCTCCGAGGCCGGTCGCCAATTGGCGACCGCCGTTTCACTCCGAATCTATTGGTTATGCGAATTGAGCAGGTGAAAACAGGTCGCGATCAGAGGAGTTTCAGAAAGAATCGCCATGAAAGAAGTGCGTGGCTGGAATATTCTTGAATTGTTGTGGATCATGCTCGTGCGGGCAGGTGTTCTGCCCAAGGTTTCAAACTGTGGAACGCACTTTAGTTTTAGGATCGGCGAATGAAGAATCTCAGTATCTGTCTGTTTGTTCTCAGCTTTGCGGTCATCGGTTGTGACAAGCCCAAACCAGCCCCCGTGCCAGTTATGCCAACCCCCGGAGCAATGGGCAGTCACGCCGGGATGATGAACCCGCCAGCGGCTCATGCTGCTGAGCCAGCGGCCGCCACCGAAGAGAAGAAGGAAGAAGCCGCTCCGGCCGCCGCTGAAGAGAAGAAGGAAGAAGCCGCCGCTCCAGCCGCCGAAGAGAAAAAGGAGTGATCGCCAGATCGCTTCTGGTATCCACAGCTAAGCAGTTCTGAAGTTGCTGGCTGAGGCTGCCAATCAGGTTTGTAAAATTGAAGAGGGCGTGAGCGAATAAAGTCGCTCACGCCCTCTTCCTTTTGGTGGAGCCCATTGATCACTTCGGCATACGTGACACGTCCCGATTCCCGTACCGGCGATCAATGAAGACATTGGGGAGTAGCCACGTTTCGCCACAACGTGGGCTATTTCAACGCTCCAGCCACACTCTGGCGAGGTGCGGTACGGCTCACATCTGGCCGCGCGAGGGATAGGCACCGGTTACCTGAACCAGCACGGCCACCTCCCGTAAACTCGATTCAACAAATCGTTCCAACTCGCGCACCGCACATTTCGCGATGAACCCGAAAACATTACGCGAACATATCCGTCACTGCTTTGCCGGTGCCATCTTCGGTCGCGTAGAACGGACGCTGTTCGACATCGAAGGCGGTCTTGGGGCTGATGCCCATCGCAGTGAAGATCGTGGCGTGCAGATCGGCCACACTGACGGGGTTCTCGATGGCAATGCAGGGCCGTTCGGGATTCGTCTTGCCGTACAAGAAGCCCCGCTTCACGCCGCCGCCGAACATCACGACGGAGGAGCCGCCCGTGAAGTGGCGGTGCAGGCCGTAGTGCTTCAGTTCCTTAAAGGCATCGACCTTCTCAGTCGTCTGGTCGTTGGCGTTCGAGCCGGGTTTGCCTTCGATCATCATGTCGCGACTGAATTCGCTGGCGACGATGACGAGCGTTCGATCGAGCAACCCCCGTGCTTCGAGGTCGAGGACTAATTGAGCGATCGGACGGTCGATCTGTTTCTTCATGTCGGCCAGCGTGGTGTGTCCGTTGGCGTGCGTGTCCCAGTTGAAGAACGGGATGTATTCGGTGGTCACTTCGACGAAGCGTGCCCCCGATTCGACCAGCCGTCGCGCGAGCAGACAGCCGCGACCGAAACGGCCGGTGTCGTACTTTTCGTAACTCTCCTTTGGTTCTTGTGAGATGTCGAACGCAGTTCGTTCGGGAGAACTGAGTAGTCGATGAGCCTTATCCATTGCGCGAACCATCGACTCACGCTGGTGATCGCTAAGGACCTCGCGCTGCGGTGTCTGGTCGATCAGCTTTTGATAGAGCTTGAAGCGGCTCTCGAATCGCTCTGGAACCATTCCTTTCGGAGGCTTCACCGATTGAGCCGCCTCTTCGGGGAACGGCAGATTCATCGGCCCGAACTCGGACCCGAAGAAGCCCGCTGTCGTGAAGGCTTTGAGTTCTTCCTGCTCACCCACTCCTTCCAGACGCTGACCAATGTTGATGAACGGCGGAATGACCGGGTTGCGTGGACCGAGAACCTTTGCCATCCACGCGCCGAGGTGTGGGCATGCCACTGTCTGCGGCGGCACGTAGCCGGTGTGCCAGTGATACTGATGCCGCGAGTGGAGGATGCTTCCCAGATCCGGCTGGACGTGCGAGCGGATCAACGTCGCGCGGTCCATGATCTTCGCAACGTTCTCCAGCCCCTGCGAGATTTTGATGTTGTCCACGACGGTGTCGATCGCGGGGAAAGTACTCAGGACGCGGTCGATCGGCAGACCAACCTCGAATGGCAGGTAGGTCTTCGGATCCCACGTGTCCGGCGCGCCCATGCCGCCTCCCATCCAGAGCAGGATGCAGGCGTCGGCGGTCGGCCGAGGATGTTCGATCGTCTCACCCGAGGGAGCAGCCAAGAGCCGCCTCGGTTCGCCTGCCATCAGCGCGGCCGTACTGGCGGCGGCAAGTTGTTGCAGGAATTGGCGACGTGATTCGCGTTCGTTGGGTTGATTCGTTGTCATGGTTTGTCTCCGACGTTGAACTCGCGGCACGTGTTCATAGATTGTTTAGACGCTCATAGATTGTTTAGGCGAGCCGTGTGCCGTAAGGCCACGGG